>JAITOL010000125.1 GCA_031289955.1 Synergistaceae bacterium | reverse complement strand
CGTCGTCGATGATGCCGTATCTTGCGAGCAGGTCGCGGTAACGCCCTGGCGGAATCGGTTCTGCCTCGTGTTTTACAGTCTCAGGGTATTTGAATCCTATGTAGGCCATGTGGAGGCCGTCGAGACTCGACGATAGATCCATGGAGTAGGTTCTGCGGTCCGTATAAATCGCGAGGTTTGTTTTCAATCCCGGAAAGAACGGCCGCAGCAGTATATGGGTCACAAGATTGCCCAAATCGCCGTTCCAGGCGGCGGATATGGACCACTCCCGTCCATCGGATATGCTGAAGTTCTCCACTCGTTCGCCCGGTTCGAGCTCGATATCGGTTATCATCCCGGTCCTGCAAAGTATTTCGGGCCGCGTTACGCCGAACCGGAAATCGCGCCGCGCCCTGTTTATCATGTAGGGGCGCGAAGAGGACGAATCGTCTGCCCCTGGCGCCGCGCCCGTAGCTCTCAGCCACTCTTCCACCATCTTCGACGCGTCGTCCATCGGGAGTGGAGCGCCTTCGCCGTCGAACCTGCTCGGCAGCAGCACCGTTTCCGCATCCGACGCGGCGCAGGGCAATACAAATAACGCGGGCCACAGTATCGTCAAAACCAACATAAACCATAAGTACGCATATTTTTCGCGCATCTTCACACCTCGCTTCATCAATATTCCTTTTTAATCCACATCAATTTAATTCATAATTTCCAGCTCTGTCAATGAATATCATGATTTCTTGATTTTCGCTTTTATAAAAAATTTTTCTGTTATATTTTTTGAGTCATCTTTTTATCATTTAGCAAGCGACGAGTTTTCGAGTTCCATACGACGGATCTGAGAGGATTTGATTACGGCGGCATGATGACCGACGAAGTTCGCAGACGCCTTGTCGAAAAAATGAAGCGCGAGTTGGGCGACGACATCCTGAAGTTTCTGGACGACCGGGACGTCACAGAGGTGATGCTCAATGACGATGGGCATGTGTGGACTTATGGCGGGGGCGGCGCGATTGACACAGGCGTCGTGATGACGGCGGCCAGATCGCTTTCTTTCCTCGGCACGGTCGCGTCCTTCTACGGCAAAACAATTCACAACGAAAACACCATCTTGGCCGAGGTTCTTCCCATAGACGGCTCGCGTATCAACGGCGTCATACCCCCAACCGCCGATATGCCCAGTTTCAACATACGCAAGAGGGCCAGCCGGATATTCACGCTCGACGAATATGTGGCCTCGAACAGAATGACGCGCTCGGACTTGGATCTCATCCGCGACGCCATAAGGACGCGAAAGAACTTTCTCGTCGTCGGCGCGACCGGCAGCGGAAAGACGACGCTGACGAACGCGATACTGCACGAGATAAACGAGCTCTGCCCAGACCACAGGATAATCTCCATGGAGGACACGGCTGAACTTCAGATACCCCAGAAAAACAAGGTTCGCATGTATTCCGACGACAATACGCCGATGCAGAAACTCCTGTTCTCAGCGATGAGGCAGAAACCGGACAGAATCGTGATAGGCGAGATACGCAACGGAGCGGCGCTCGACCTTCTGAAGAGCTGGAACACAGGACATCCCGGCGGAGTCACCACGCTTCACGCGAACAGCTGCCTGGAGGCGCTGTCCCGGCTGGAGATGCTGATACTGGAGGCTGTTCCCAATCCACTGCGGCGGCTGATAGGGCAGGCCGTTGGGCTCGTCATATACATCGAGCCGCTGTCCACGGGCCCTACTGTGACTGAAATAATGGAGGTGATCGATTACGACCACGTCAAGGAGGAGTACATCGTCGAGTGGGTAAAGCAGGAACGCTCGCTGGGCACGCATTGATCGCACAAAACGCTTTTTCATTCTTCAAGCCGGCTGCGGCCGGATTAAAAACACTTTGATGAGGTGATCTCGATGATACGTAAATTTGTGAACAGGAAAAAAAGATTCTTCGCGGCAATAGCTCTTTCATGTTTGGTTTTGGCGGGGATTTTCGCGATCTCAGGCACAGCGTTCGCTACGCCCAGCGGCGGCGCGGCGATGCCGTGGGAGGCTGGGCTCGAGACTCTGACCAAATCCATATCCGGTCCTGTCGCACAGGCAATAGGGCTTATCGCCATAGTAGCGGCCGGCGCCGCGCTGATATTCGGCGGCGACATGACGGGTTTCATGCGCACTACCGTATATATCGTCCTGGTGCTGGGGCTGATTCTGTCGGCCTCCAATCTGCTCACGACATTCAGTACTGGTTCTTCCGCCAACGTTCCCTTTTTGATCTGAGATACGAGCCGTGGCTGAAGAACCTATCCGCCAACTTCTTATCAATCAGAGCATGACGAGGCCTATATTGGTCATGGGCTGCGAGCGGAACCTGTTTTTCGCGGCGGCTCTCATGTGCGGTTACATCGGCTTCAATCTCGGGCTGGCGCGCGGAAAGTTTCTCGTGCTTCTGGCAGCTGCGGCCGCGTGGGCGGCTGTGAGTTTCGGCCTTCGGATGATGGGGAAGGCGGATCCTTACATGAGCGCCGTCTTTCAGCGGGCGACGGCATATTCCAGCAAGCCGTTTCAGATTCAGTTCGATATACCGGCTCGAAACCAACTTGGGACGAGGCCGAACCCAAACCCGAAAAAAAGGTGGGACTAGCATGAGCGACGGCGCCTATGGATTCGACTCCTACCTCCAATATCACTCCATGGTCGACCCGGGGATCATGCTCCTCAAGAATGGGGCGTATCTCACGGGCTTTCTCTACCAGGGGCCGGATATGGAGAGCTCCACCAACAGCGACGCCGAATGGCTCTCCATGTCGTTCAACAACGCGATAAAGAGGCTGGACGTCGGTTGGATGGTGCATCAGGTAGTTGTCCGCACGTCGTCCACCGATTACCCGGAGGGATTTTTCGACGAACCTACAAACGTGCTGATCGACGAGGAACGGCGCAGGAATTTCACGGCTGAAGGCGCTCACTACGAGACGTTCTGCTATATATTCCTCTCGTACCTGCCGTCGAAGCATACGAAGGGCGGCGTCATGAAGCGGGTCGGCGACTTTCTGATGGGAGGCTCGCACGAGGACGACCTCGATTATATGGAGCGCGACATCACTCACGTCAACAGGATACTTCAGAACTTCGAGACCAGCTTCTCTCAGACGACGCGCTTCCGCCGGCTTTATTACAGCAGGGCGAACGACGAGCTTCTGCACGCGCTCAATATGATTTTGAACCAGCGGAACCATCCGTGTCCTCTGCCCGACCCTCCCGACGGACTCGACTCGTACCTTGCGAGAGACGCCCAGAACGGCGAATTTTTCATATACGACGGCAGACTGACGTCCGTGCTCTCCATAGACGGTTTCCCGTCGTACTCCAAGCCCGGGATGTTAGCGGAGGTCGAGCACCTGCCGATGTCCATGATCTGGTCGAGCCGCTTCATAATCACCGATCAGGCATACGCCCGCGACAAGATCGACATGGACAGGAAAAAATGGCGCCAGAAGATTTACCCGTTCATGGCGCGCATGATGAATAACCCTAACGCCCCGGCGGATCAGTACGCGCTCCAGATGGTGGACGAGCTCAATACCGCCATGGCTCTGGTCGAGCAGGGGACGATAATTTACGGGCATTACACGAACACTGTGATAATTCGGGCTGACGACGAGGAAACGCTTCTTCGGATGACCGGGGCTACTGTGAAACTCTTCGAGCGCCTGGGCCTTTCCGCCCGCGTGGAAAGGATGAACACGCTGGACGCGTTTTTGGGCTCGCTGCCCGGGCACGGCAGGGAGAACATACGCAAGCCGTTCATTCACAGCCTCAACTACGCCGACATGGCGCCGCTCACCACAAACTGGTCCGGGGGCGAATACTGCCCCTCTCCGCCGCCCAACTATCCGCCCAAGAGCCCGCCTCTGCTCCAGGCCGCGACGGTTGGCACGACGCCTTTTAGGCTGAATCTTCACGTCGACGACGTGGGACATACGCTCGTACTCGGGCCGACCGGCGCAGGAAAGTCGACTCTGCTGGCCACGCTCGTATCGCAATTCGAGCGATACAAGGGCTCGCAGGTGTTCGTGTTCGACAAGGGATACTCGATGTACGCCCTGACCTGCGCGTGTTTCGACGC
>JAITOL010000053.1 GCA_031289955.1 Synergistaceae bacterium | reverse complement strand
AGCTTCAGAACGAAGGCCGTCCAGCGGCAAACTGGGCGGTTCTTTTTCTTTGGCTTACTTTTCATCTGCCTACTTTTCATGGCTATCACCCCTCCCGTGTTGCTCTGCGTTGCCGGGTGTTGATGGGGCGTCCTCCCGCGCCCCGTTGTTATGGGGCCGCGCTCGCTTAGATTATACATGAACAGACGGAGAAACACGTGCTCCAATAGAGCCCTTAAATATTGCGGGCTATTTTAGTATTGACGTTTACGAGACCAATATACTTGGACATGATCTCATAAAAGTAAATGCGTTTGCCCTGGGCGGCCCCTTGGCACCTATTGACAAAAGAAGGTTTGTGGTTTATAAAGTTTTGTGGCAATTCAAATTTTGAGTCAAAGATATTTTATTATTTACAGACCGAAAGGAGGCAGAGGGGTATGAGTTTTGACGGGACTTTTTATTATTGGTCTGTTTATTCTTATTATTCTTATACCGCGCTGTTCTCCTTTACAAGCATGGTTCCGGCTTTACGTGGCAGGGATGTGTATCGGTCGTCTTGATAGTTTCAAGGGTAGAACGACAAAGCGCAGTCAGCATGTAAAGCCGGAATCCAGGAGGATTCCGGCTTTTTTAGTGCGCCAGGCATTCGCGCGAATGGGAGGATACGATGAAATACAGGATATGCGTTATTGGGCTTGGATTGATGGGGGCCTCGCTTGCGGGGGCTCTGCGCGGTTTTCGAAAGGCTGAAATCCACGGTGTCGACGTCAAAGATGACGTCCGAAAGAAAGCCGAGCGGACTGGAGTGGTCGACAGGGCCTTTGCCGGCGTTGGAGAGGGAGTGACGGGCGCGAATCTTGTCATCTTTTGCGTGTACGCCCATAACATCCCGGCAATGATAGAAAAAAACAAGCTCGCGTTTAGTCCAAACGCCGTCCTCTCCGATATCTGCGGCGTAAAAACTCAACTCTACGAAAAGCTGAGCGGCATACTGCCGGAACATATCGACTACGTCGGAATCCATCCAATGGCCGGCAAGGAGCGGGACGGCTTTGATAATGCGGACCCGGCGATATATAAAAATTCCGGCATGATAATCTGCCCGTTCCCAAACACCATGCCAGGAAACGTCGAATTGCTGCGGGAAATGGCAAAACACATAGGAGTCGCCCGACTCGCGGTGGCTTCCCCCAGGGAGCACGACGACATAATCGCCTATACAAGCGACCTCATGCACATCGCGGCGGCAGGACTGTGCATCGACTACCACCCAGATATAACGCCGGCGTTCACGGCCGGGGCTTTTCGCGATTGCACCCGCGTCGCCGACATCAACGCGAGCGCGTGGACGGAGCTGATTCTCGACAACCGCGAGAACACTCTGCCAAAGCTCGACAGCTATATAGAGAACCTGAACAAGATGCGGGAGGCTATCTCCGACGGGGACGAGGCAAGGCTGTACTCGCTTCTCGACCGCGCTTGCGGAAACAAGAGGACGATTTTAAGGAGATAACGGAGGGTAAACTGTGGAAAAGTTGACGGTCGGGCTTGCGGAGAACAAATACGATATTTTGATCGGGGACGGACTGCTCGATGACGCGGGCGAGTTCATCAGGCCCTTTTGCCCGACTGACGGATCGATCGTGACGGTGACTGACGAAAATGTCTGGGAAGCCTGCCGGGAACGTTTCTCGTCGTCGCTCTCGAGGGCTGGTCTTACATATCGGGCGATAGTTTTACCCGCTGGCGAGCGCCACAAGTCCCTGCCAGATCTCTTGGGGCTGTTCGACTCGTTCGCGCGAATGTCACTCATGAGGGATGGACTTGTCGTGGCGCTCGGCGGCGGCGTCACAGGCGATCTATGCGGCTTCGCCGCCGCCACTTGGATGCGCGGCGTGAAATTCGCTCAGATTCCAACAACGCTGCTCGCTCAGGTAGACTCAAGCGTCGGAGGAAAAACCGCCGTCAACCTCCCCCAGGGGAAAAATCTCGTCGGAACCTTTTACCAGCCAAAGCTGGTCGTGATAGACCCCTCGACCCTGAGAACACTGCCGGCGCGAGAGATCAGAAGCGGAATGGCGGAGGTTATCAAGTACGGCGCCATCCGTTCCAGGGAGCTATTCAAAACGCTGGAAACTGGTCCCTCCGGTGATTTTTCACGGATCATCCACGAGTGCTGCCGCATCAAAAGCGAGATCGTCGCGCGAGACGAGCGCGACTTAGGAGAACGTATGCTTCTCAACTTCGGACACACGATGGGTCACGCTATAGAAAAGCAATCCGGCTTCGAGCGATATCGTCACGGCGAGGCGGTCGCCCTGGGAATGACGCTGGCGGCCGGCATAGGCGAGACGATGGGGCTAACCGCTCCCGGCGTCGCTAACTCGCTTCGCCGCGTCCTGACGCTGCACGGGCTCGACACAGATTATCCCGGCAATCCGCTTGAATTGCTCCCCTCGCTCACGACAGACAAAAAAAGCGGCGACGGCGGAGTCAGGCTGATCCTGCTCAGCGAGATCGGCGCGGCGTTCGCGCGCCAGACCAGCTTCACCGAAATTCGCGGCGCGCTGGAGGATCTCGCGAGAGCATGAGCGGCAATAAAACTATCGGCCGTCTCCCAAGCGGAGTTATAACGCCGCCCCCGTCAAAGAGCCTCATCCACCGCGCACTTATCTGCGCCGCCCTGGCCGGCGGGAGGAGCGAGATAGAAAACTTCCGTGGGTCGGACGACGTCGACGCCACCCTCGAAGGGGTGCGCAAACTCCGTCCGATAAAGACGAGTCTGGATGGGGACGTCATGAGTCTGAGTCCGGCGCCCGGCGCCCCGCGCCAGCTCGGCCCGCGCGGCGTCATAGACTGCGGCGAATCAGGCTCGACGCTGCGCTTCCTCTTGCCAATCGTGGCGCTGGACAAGCGGCCGACCATATTCGCCGGCAGAGGAAGGCTGCTCCATCGTCCGCTGGACGTCTACGCCGATGTTTTCGCGTCCTCCGGAGCGCTCTTCGAGCAGGATGGGGATCGCGCGCTGGCTAGGGGTCCGCTGAGAAGCGGGGAGTTCCGCCTCCCTGGCAACGTGAGTTCTCAATTCGTCTCGGGCCTTCTGCTGGCCCTGCCTCTTCTGGACGGGGACAGCGTGATACGCCTGTCAACGCCCCTTGAATCGCGGCGGTATGTCGATATGACCATTGACGTAATGAGACGTTTCGGCGTCGGGATAGACTCCGAAACGGACACGCTTTATCGCGTCAGGGGCGGACAGCGCTATCACCCTGCCCGCATCCGAATCGAGGCGGACTACTCGCAGGCCGCGTTTTTTCTGGTATCGGCCGCGCTCGGACGAGACGTCATGGTCGCCGGGCTGAGTCCCAATAGCGTTCAGGGGGATCGGGAGATACTTGACGTGCTGAGCGGCGCGGGCGCCGACGTCAAATGGGATGACGGAATCGTCTCGGTGAGGGCCAAACGCCTATCGGCGATCACTTTCGACGCGAGGGAGGCGCCTGACCTCGTCCCGCCAATTGCTGTCCTCTGCTGCTTCTGCGAGGGCGAAAGCAGGATAACGAACGCGGGACGGCTGCGCATGAAGGAGAGCGACCGGCTGAGCGCGCTTTCATCCGAACTGAAAAAGCTCGGCGCACGGATCGGGGAGACGGAGGATTCCCTCGCGATCACAGGAATGGACAGCTTGAGGGGCGGCGGCGTGGACGCATGGAGCGATCATCGCATAGCTATGGCCATGGCAGTCGCGGCAGTCAGATGCGATACCCCGGTGTCCCTCTCGGGCTGGCGAAACGTGAGCAAGTCGTATCCTGATTTTTGGCGCGATTTCGAAGGAGGCGCTCGATGAACGTATGGGGAAATAAACTGAAGCTGTCAATATTCGGAGAGTCGCACGGGTGCGCCATAGGCAT
>JAITOL010000021.1 GCA_031289955.1 Synergistaceae bacterium | reverse complement strand
TCACCTCGCCGCTCTCCTCCAGTGACGCGAGAAATCTGTAGACGGTCGATTTTGCGACCGGCGTGCCGCTCGATTTCAGGATATCTATAATCTCATCCGCCGTCACATGGCTCCTGCCGGCGGATCTGAGGCAGTCGAGGATCAGGTTTTTCTGCTTCGTGTTGCGAGGCGCGCTGTTGGGCTTTGTCAAACGGATTCATCCCCCCAACTTATTGAGACTGAGTCTCTGTCGCAATAATAATAGCATACACGTTTTTTTGTCAAGTTGATTTTTTAACAAAAATTTTCCGCAAAAAACGCCGGGCTTGAGCCCGGCGTTTTCCTTATGCCGATATATCGTCATATCCGACTACAGTTTATCGAGCTCATCGCTCCATGCCCGACAGACGGCGTCGGAGGGCATGCGCCAGTCTCCTCTCGGAGAAAGGCTCACGGAACCTATCTTCGGGCCATCGGGCAGACAGCTGCGTTTGAACTGGGACGCGAAAAATCGTTTATAGAACACCCGAAGCCATTTGAGGATGACGCCGCTCTCGTATTCGCCCGAAAACGCGATCCCGGCGAGCTCGTAAATCGAAGCCGGAGACCTCCCCCATCTGACAGCGTGATATAAAAAGAAGTCGTGAAGTTCATACGGGCCTATTATATTCTCGGTTCTCTGAGAGATGTCGCCTCCCGATGGAGGCAGAAGCTCCGGACTCACCGGGGTCTCGAGAATATCCTCCAGAACGCCCGACAGCTCCGGCGTCGTGTCGGCCACATACCTCACTATGTGGCGCACGAGGGTCTTGGGAACTCCGGCGTTGACCCCGTACATGCTCATGTGGTCTCCGTTGTAAGTCGACCAGCCGAGCGCGAGCTCCGACAGATCCCCGGTGCCCACCACGATCCCGCCGGATTCGTTCGCGATATCCATCAGAACCAGCGTGCGGACTCGGGCCTGAGCGTTTTCATACACCACGTCGCGGGAACTCTCCGGAACTCCTATATCCCTCAGGTGTATTTTGACGGCGTCTGAAATATCGATGTCCCCGCACACGACGCCGAGCGCCTCGCAAAGAGCATGGGCGTTCGACCTCGTGCGGCCGGTCGTGCCGAAACAGGGCATCGTGAGGGCCGCTATATCCTTTAGGGAACGATTTAGGCGCGTCATAGCCCGAGCGGTCACAAGCAGGGCAAGACAGCTGTCCAGCCCTCCCGATACCCCGATCACCGCCGTTTTGGCTGCCGTGTGGTCAAGACGTTTCGCGAGCCCCGAGACCTGCGCGTCGAGTATCGCCTCGCATCTCTCGTTGCGGATCCGGGCGTCGCCAGGAACGAACGGATGAGGGTCGATATATCTGCGCAGCTCGCACACCGACGAGTCGAGCGTAAAATCGACGACCTCGTATGGCAATTTATCGGCGGCGCCGCCCCACGTGTTCATTCGCCTGCGGTCATACTCGAGAGCGCGCAGATCGACCTCCGACTCCGCCCAACCGTCGCCGAACGGACGCGACTCCGACAGAACCGTCCCGTTCTCGCAGACCAGGTTGTGAGCGGCGAATACCATATCGGTGGTGCTCTCCCCCTCGCCCGCGCTGGCGTAAAGGTAAGCGCAGACGAGCCGCCCCGACTGGCTTGCGGCGAGCATCCTGCGATATGCCGCCTTTCCTATGACCTCGTCGCTGGCCGACAGGTTCGCTATTACAGTGGCGCCGGCCGCGGCGTGTTCCACGCTGGGCGGAGAGGGAACCCAAAGATCCTCGCATATCTCTGCCGCTATCTTGAGATCGGGCTCGCTGTCGCATCTAAACAACATCCGCGTCCCCATCGGAACCTTGTTGCCGCCGAAATCGACCATGCGAACGTCGTGAAAAGAGGGAGAAAAATGCCGCAGTTCGTAGAATTCGCCATAGTTCGGAATATGCGATTTAGGAACAAAACCGAGAATCCGGCCTCCGCAAAACACGGCGGCGACGTTGTAAAGTTTTTCGCCGTAAACGAGCGGAAGTCCGACCATCACGATCACCTGAAAACACGCGCTCCCTAGGACGAGGCGCGAGAGAGCGTCGCGGGCTTCCCTCAGGAGAGTCTCCTGCAGGAAGAGCTCCCCGCACGTGTAGCCGGTTATGGAGAGCTCGGGCAGGCAAAGCGCGCGAACGCCGCGCTCCGACGCTCTTTCCACAAGAGACAGAATCTGCCCGGCGTTGTACCCACAATCGGCCACATGTACGGACGGAGTCGCCGCGGCCACCCGGACATATCCGTCAAGCGAGCGTTTCATCTTTTTATCCCGCACCTCTTTTTTCACATCGTTAAAAATAAAAAATTTCTTTTCACCATGTTCAGTATAACATGAACCGATAATCGACCATTAAATCTTCCCAACTATGGACAATTTATGGCGATTATCATATAATCCCCATCGTTGACCGGCAAGGGCAGTCATTTTATATGTTTTTGCACGGAGAGGTGGCCGAGCGGTCGAAGGCGGGCGACTCGAAATCGTCTTAGCGGTGCTGAGCCGCTACGTGGGTTCAAATCCCACCCTCTCCGCCATTATAAAAGCCCGGGCCGATACGACATCATAAACACCCATAGCGCGGAGAGGTGGCTGAGCGGTCGAAGGCGCTCGCCTGGAGAGCGAGTAGACGGCTTAAACTCCGTCTCGAGGGTTCAAATCCCTCCCTCTCCGCCATTACTTTAAAACCAAGCTATCACAAGTACACATAAATCCCTACTATCACAGAATTTCCCCTGTTCCAATTATGCCTACGGTGATACAATAAAGCCTAGAATAACAGCCAAAACGGTACACAAAACGGTATCTATTTTTATCTGATGAGGTGACATTATGCTGTCTGACGCGCAAATAAAAAATCTTAAACCGCTGAAGGCTCGCCGTCGCTATGCGGATTATGACGGCCTGTATATCGAGGTAGGGATCACTGGGAAAAAACACTGGCTTTACCGGTACACGCAAAATGGCAAGCGCGGCTGGCATTCTCTTGGGGAATATCCTATGGTAGGGCTCAGGGAAGCGCGGGAACTGAAGGATAACGCCAGACGGCAGTTGTATGACGGTGTACCGCTTAGCGGTACACCGCAGGAAGAGGTACACACGTTCGGGGAAGTCGCGCTAAACTGGTTCAGCCAGTTAGAGCAGAGGCTGACGAGCGAAAAAGAGAAGCAGACGGCTCGATCACGAATCAAAAATCATGTTTTGCCATTCCTGGGCGACAGACCTGTCGAGCAAATCAAGCCGACAGATATCCTGTCTGTGATTCGGCGTCTTGAAGAGCGGGGAACGCTTGAAGTCGCGCACAGGGTGTACCAGACGTGCGGCCGCATATTCCGGTTTGCGGTCGCCGCCGGACTATGCGAGCGCGATCCTGCGGCGGATATAAAAGGAGCGATAATGCCCGTTCCGCAACGCCACTTTTCGAGCATAACTGATCCGGTTCAGGTCGGGGCACTGCTGCGCGCGATAGATATCTACCCTGGCGGAGTGGTGCGAATGGCGATGATGTTTTCAGCCCTGACATTTTGCAGGCCCGGCGAGATACGCCATGCGGAGTGGTCGGAAATCAATGGTGATGAATGGAAAATCGCGGCTGAAAAAATGAAAATGCGTCGTCCGCACATCGTCCCGCTTTCCCTGCAAGCCGTTGATGTTTTAGACAAAATCAAAATAATCAGCGGTTCAGGCCGGTATGTATTCCCAAGCGCCAG
>JAITOL010000219.1 GCA_031289955.1 Synergistaceae bacterium | reverse complement strand
ATCTCGGGGCCAAGGTGAGTATCGACCCCATGGAGCTTCTCGAAGGAGAACACCGGAACCTTTACCGCCGTGTAAGGCGCGGGCGGATAGAGATCGACGCCGTAGCCCATATCGCGCAGCCGCTCGCCGAGCATGGCGCGCGTGGCGAGATCGACCATCGGTATACCCGTCACCTTGCTTATATAAGGCACAGTGCGCGACGCGCGCGGATTCACCTCTATGACATAGAGGCTGTCGCCGCGGATTATGTATTGCACGTTGACGAGCCCGAGCGTCTTCATCTCGAGCGCTATGCTTCTCGTGTGGGAGACTATTTTTTCTATCAGCCTGTCGGTTACGTTGATTGCCGGGTAAACCGCTATCGAGTCGCCGGAGTGGATGCCGGTGCGCTCCACGTGCTCCATTATGCCGGGTATGAGTATGTCCTCCCCGTCGCATATGGCGTCGACCTCTATCTCGATGCCGCGCAGATACTTGTCTATCAGCACCGGGCCGTAAACGTCGCCCGACAGTATGACGCCCATGAACTCTCTGAGATCTTCCTCCGAAAAGGCGATGCTCATATTCTGTCCGCCCAGCACATATGACGGGCGGACCAGCACCGGATATCCCAGGCGCGACGCCGCGTCGACAGCCTCTTCCATCGTGACCGCCGTCCCGCCCTCGGGGCGCAGGATGCCGAGTTTCCCGAGCAGCGCGTCGAAGCGCTCCCTGTCCTCCGCGAGGTCTATGCTGTCGTACGATGTGCCGAGAATTTTATACCCGTTATCGTCGAGAAATTTAGCCAGCTTTATCGCCGTCTGCCCGCCGTACGCCGCGACGACCCCTACGGGACGTTCGAGCGCCAATATGTCCCCCACGTCCTCGGGCGTCAGAGGTTCGAAATAAAGACGATCCGCCGTGTCGAAATCAGTCGAGACCGTCTCCGGGTTGTTGTTGATTATGGCCACCTCGTACCCTTGTTTTTTCAACGCCCATACGCAGTGCACGCTCGAATAGTCGAACTCTATGCCCTGACCTATCCTGATAGGGCCGGACCCGAGCACCACAACTGTCCCTTTTTTATAGCTGACCGAGGTCTTGATGAACTCCTCGGCCTCGTTCTCCCCGCGCGTCGCGTAAAAATAGGGCGTGTGCGCCGCGAATTCTCCCGCGCAGGTGTCGACCATCTTGTACGAGGCCGGTATATGGCGCGTCACGCGTCCGCCGGATATTTTTTCGAGAACGGCGTCCGGATAGCCGAGACGCTTGCCCTCCTTGTACGACTCGTCGTTCAGGCCCCCCGCGCGCAGCCCCTCCTCGAACTCGACCAGATGCCTCAGTTTGCGCAGAAACCATCTGTCGATCTTCGTTATGTCGAATATCTCGTCGCAGGACACATTTCTGCGCAGCGCCTCGAAGACCTGGAATATCCGTTCGTCCGTCGGCGTCGCCATGGCCGTTTTGAGCTCGTCGAGGTCAAGGAGCTCGAGCTTGGAGAGATAGAGCGTCTGCTGGTGTATCTCAGCCCCTCGGATCGCTTTCATTATGGCGGCCTCGAAGTTGTCCGCCAGGGCCATGACCTCTCCAGTGGCCTTCATCTGAGTCCCCAGCGCGCGGGGCGCGGAGGCGAACTTGTCGAACGGCCATTTCGGGAATTTGACCGCCACGTAGTCTATAGCCGGCTCAAAACAGGCACAGGTCTTGCCGGTGACCGCGTTCGGGATCTCGTCCAGGCGATACCCTATCGCTATTTTCGCCGCCACCTTCGCTATCGGATACCCAGTAGCCTTCGACGCGAGCGCGGACGACCTGGAAACCCTCGGGTTCACCTCGATTACCGCGTACTCGAAGCTGTCGGGGTTGAGGGCGAACTGGCAGTTGCACCCGCCCTCTATCTCCAGCTCGCGGATTATATCGAGCGCCGCCGTGCGGAGCATCTGATATTCCTTGTCCGCCAATGTGAGGGCAGGAGCGACCACTATGCTGTCGCCCGTATGGATGCCGACCGGGTCGACGTTCTCCATGCTGCACACCGTGACGCAGTTGCCGGCGGCGTCCCGCATCACCTCATACTCTATTTCCTTCCATCCGGCGACTGACTTCTCGACGAGAATCTGTTCTATCGGCGAAAACTTCAGCCCAATGAGCGCTGTGCGCCGCAATTCATCCTCGTTGTTCGCGATGCCGCCCCCGGTGCCGCCGAGCGTGAACGCGGGGCGCACTATGAGGGGATAGCCGATGACGCCGGCGAATTTCACCGCGTCCTCGACCGTGCTCACGACATCGGACGGGATCACGGGCTGCCCTATTTTCTCCATAGTCTGCTTGAATAACTTCCTGTCCTCCGCGCGGTCGATGGTGTCGGGCCTGGCGCCGAGAAGCGTTATGCCGTTTTGCTCGAAAAAACCCTCCCGCGCCAGCTTCATGGCGAGGTTGAGCCCCGTCTGCCCTCCGAGCGTGGGGAGCACGCTGTCGGGACGTTCTTTTTTCATTATGCGTTTCAGTGTCGTCACTGTGAGCGGCTCGATATAGACTGAGTCGGCCATTGCGGTGTCGGTCATTATCGTCGCGGGGTTCGAGTTGACGAGCACTATCTGTATGCCATCCTCTTTGAGGGCGCGGCAGGCCTGAGTGCCGGCGTAGTCGAACTCGGCCGCCTGCCCTATGACGATGGGGCCCGAGCCTATGACGAGCGTGCGGCGGATGTTTTTATTTTTAGGCATGTTTGCGGGCCTCCATCAAATCCGTGAACCGGCCAAAGAGAAACCCGGTGTCGAGCGGGCCCGCCGCCGCCTCCGGATGAAACTGGACGGTGAAGGCCGGGATCGTCTTATAATCTATCCCCTCGCACGTGCCGTCGTTGGCGTTCGAATAGCGCAGCTCCGCAATGTCCTCCGGAATACTCTCCGGCACGACCATGTAACCATGGTTTTGTGTTGTAATATAAAGTGAACCAGTTTTCATATCTCGCACCGGCTGGTTCGCCCCCCTGTGCCCGTACTTGAGGCGCTGGGTCTTCGCCCCCATGGCGAGCGCCAGCAACTGATGCCCGAGGCATATTCCGAATATCGGTATGCCGGTCTCGGTCAGTTTTTTGAGCTCTTCGATGATGCCGGGATTGTCGGCCGGATCCCCCGGGCCGTTGCAGAGCATGACGCCGTCCGGACGAAGCGACTCGATCTGCCGCGACGCGCAGCCGCAGGGCATCATCGTGACCTCGCATCCCCGGGCCGCGAGAGACCGCGCGATATTGTCCTTCGCGCCAAAATCCCATAACACGACGCGATAGCGCGCGTCCCCGTCGGGCTTGTACACTTTCGGTTCCTTCACAGAGACGCTCGCGACCGAATCTTTGATCACATATCTCTTTACCGAATCCATATCGACATCGGCCGGGTCGGAGATGATGACGCCGTTCATCACCCCGCGCTCCCGGATAATCCTTGTGATGGCCCTTGTATCGACCCCGCAGAGCCCGACAATACCCTCCTCCGAGAGCAGCGAATCGATATCCCCCCCGGAGCGGAAGTTCGACGGATGCTCGCACCACTCCCTCACGATATATGCCATGGGCTGGGCCCGAGAGCTCTCGAAATCGGATCGTATCACTCCATAATTGCCTATCATTGGAAACGTCTGAACAATTATCTGTCCGTAATAGCTGGGATCGGTCAGAGTTTCGAGGTATCCGGTCATTCCGGTCGTGAAAACCACTTCGCCGACGACTCCTCCCGGCTCCAGCCGGCGTCCGAATGAACGGCCCTCGAAGACCATGGAGTTTTCGAGAACCAAATAAGCAGGTGACGGCACTATATATCCCCCTCACGAAACTAAAGTTCATAATGCACTCATAAAACGTCCGTAATATTATCACAGACGGGGCTAAAATTCCACCAATTGGAAATTCCCCAAAAAATTGCCCGACATATGACATGCGCTAAAGTTCTATTGTAGAAAACGCGGCTTCATATCACAAACAATAAACCATAACAAATTTCTGAAATACACAGACAAATACCTCCAAATAAAGTATAATCAGAAATATAATTAGCGTAATATTTGCCAAAGCCCTTATTTA
Source organism: Synergistaceae bacterium (assembly GCA_031289955.1). Taxonomy (GTDB): domain Bacteria; phylum Synergistota; class Synergistia; order Synergistales; family Synergistaceae; genus JAIRKI01. The sequence goes on along the minus strand of JAITOL010000219.1, from coordinate 9,733 downwards.
TCACTTCGAAGGACTAAGCAAATTCCGCAAAATATATCGGCAGACGATGCGATTAAACGTGCCTTGCGCAAAAATATTTATTTTAGTAAAAATTCCCGATGCGCTAAGATTACGATAACTCTATGCTGATTTTAGTAGCTTAAATATCCAGGAGGAAAGTTATATGATAAAAATGTTATGCGCATATACGGAGGAGATCGACGAAATCGACGACGCGGTAAACGAGATACTCGGTCAGATAGATATCGCTTCCCTGCTCCCAAATTCCGCGGGGATAGTGAGCTGCTACAGGGAGTTCCTCGAAACCGGCGTCGTGCGCGCGCTGGCCGATCATCTGCCTTTCGACATCATTGGGGCGACAACGCTCGCGAACGGCACGTCGGGACGCGCGGGCAACATGCTGCTATGCCTCAGCGTGCTGACCGCCGACGACGTCGGCCTGTCCCCGGTCATGAGCGAGCCCCTGTCGCCGGACAATTTCAAAAATCCCATCGCGGACGCCTATAATCGGGCGATAGCCGCACTTGGCGAACCTCCCAGGCTTTTGATCCCGTTTCTCCCGCTCATCCCCAATGTGGGCGCCGAGGCCATGCTCAAGGAGCTCGAACAGCTATCCGGCGGAACTCCGATGTTCGGCATGATCGCGTGCGACAAAAACCTCGGGCTCGTCGATTCCGCCACGATACTGAACGGCACAAGCGACCACTCGTCTTTAGCGATGCTCGCCATATCGGGCAACATCGAGCCCAGGTTCTTCGTGGCGGCCATATCGGACAGCAAGGTGCAGAAACAGAAGGCCATTATAACGTCGTCGGAGGGCAACATGCTCAAAGAGGTCAACGACATGCCTCTCATGGAGTATTTCAGGACGATCGGCCTCACGTTCGGCGACGGTCTGGAGGGCATCAACGCGATACCGCTCGTCGTCGACTATAACGACGGCACGAAACCGCTCGTTCGCGCCGCCTATATGGTGACCAAAGAGGGCTACGCCCCCTGCGGCGGGGAGATGCCGAACGGGGGCACGCTCTCCATCGGCTTTACCGACACCATGGATATACTCCGGACCGCGGAGAGAACCGTCAATGACGCCATCTCATACGGGAAGAACTGCCTGCTCTTGATGCCATGCCTCGCGCGCTACCTGGAACTCGCCGCGGATCCGTTCGCGGAGCTCGAGCGCGTGAAGAAATCGATCGGGGGCAAACCGTATCACATGTGTTATTCCGGAGGCGAAATATGTCCGGTCTACGGAGAATCGGGGGAAGCGGTAAACCGGTTCCACAATTTTACATTCATAGCCTGCGCTTTTTGACAAGAGACAGAGGCGGAACTTCAGGAGTCGGCAAATGAACGAGACAATCGACCAAATCGCTACAACATCATACGAAACGACTGATACACGGACAACCTCGGAGGAAGATCTCCATCATCTGCAAAAGGAAAACCGCAAGCTCAAGAGACTTGTGCAAAACTACGAAAGCCTGCTGCAGCGCAACAAGGAGACGCAGATCACAAAGGCGAACATAAGCGCGATACTGCTTCTCGAAAGGTCGCAGCAGGAACTGTATATGAACCTTCTCATGCAAAACTGCCCCGACATCATCCTGCTCTTCGACAAAAACGGACGGTTTACGTACTGCACCGACGTCTTTCTGCGCCGCGCGCGCATACCGAGCTTCGGTCTCATCGGCGGACGGCGCCTCAGGGAGGTGTTCGTCCGGTTTGCCGATTCCGACTGGGTCGATGATGTCAGCGACAAGTTCCACAAAGCGTTCGAAGAGAGCGCCACTCTCGTTCTGAACGAGGCGCTCGACATAGGGCGCGACGGAAACCCCAGAAACTACACCATAACTTTCACGACGATGCGCGACGAGCGCGGAAATTCCATGGGAGCGATCGCGCTCTTCCACGACATGACGGATATAGTGCGGGAAAGAGAGCGGGCGGAGCAGGCGTCCAACGCGAAGTCCGACTTCCTGGCCAATATGTCGCACGAGATGCGCACCCCGATGAACGCGATAATAGGCATGACGAATATCGCCCTCCGCACGAACTCCGCCGAACGCAAGGACTACAGCCTCGGCAAGATCCGGGACGCTTCCAATCATCTCCTGGGGGTGATAAACGACATCCTGGACATGTCGAAAATAGAAGCGAACAAATTCGAGCTGTCGCCGTCGGAGTTCTGTTTCGACAATATGCTTGCCACGGTCGTCAACGTCATCGAGTTCAAGGCCCATGAAAAATGCCAGTCATTCAGAGTCGAGGTGGATCCCAATATACCAAAGCGTTTATACTCCGACTCTCAGCGTCTGGCGCAGGTGATAACCAACCTGCTCTCTAACGCCGTCAAGTTCACGCCGGAAGACGGCAGCGTCACGCTTACCGCTACGCTCGCCTCAAAAGAAGCGGAAAACTGCGTCATCGAGGTCGAGGTGAGCGACACCGGCATAGGCATAAGCCATGAGCAGCAGAGCAGGCTCTTCAACTCGTTCGAGCAGGCCGACGGAGGCATCTCGCGCAAATTCGGAGGAACCGGGCTCGGGCTCGCCATCTCGAAGCGCATAGTGGAAATGATGAACGGCCGGATATGGATCGAGTCCGAGCTGGGCGCCGGTTCGAGCTTCACATTCACGGTATCGGCGGCATTGCCGGACGAGCCTCCCGAAGACATGGCGCTCCATACTCCGGAGGAGTCGTGCCACGACGCCTACGACTTCACGGGACGGCGCATACTGCTCGCGGAGGACATAGAGGTAAACCGGGAGATAGTGCTCACCCTGCTCGAACCGACCGGCGTGACGATTGACTGCGCGACGAACGGGCTGGCGGCGCTCGACACGTTCCGCGCCCATCCGTCCGATTACGACATTATCTTCATGGATATACACATGCCGGAAATGGACGGATACGAGGCGACGCGCCGAATACGCGCCCTCGATTGCCCGGAGGCGTCCGTGATTCCGATAGTCGCCATGACGGCGAACGTATTCACCGAGGACATACAGAAATGCATGGCGGCGGGAATGAGCGACCATATCGGAAAACCGATCGACTTTGGCGAGGTTTTGAAGAAATTGGCAAAACACATGCTTCGAAAATAAAAAAGACGCGAGCTCAGCCCTAGGGTTTTGGAGGCGTTTCAATTTATTGACATTGACTGACGTCAGCTTCTATAATGCTTGAGTTTATCGCAAGCTGTAAATATGGAAGCTGGCTGATGGCTTTATGAAAGATAAATTGCGCCTGTTGATATTTGTCATCCTCGTGTACGCGGCGTTCATCGACGCCGCCGCCGACGGCAAAACATCGTTCGACGTCGAAAATTTGAGCGGGCCCAAGGCGCGCGATCTGTATTATGTCATAACGCGCGACATGGACGCGGCCCTTCTCGCGATGTCGACGGGGCAGCTCGATGTGCTCTCCGACATATACCGCCCCGTCGACGTCGGGCGTATCGCGGAAAGCGGAACCGCCGACCTCTCTGTCGCGTCATCTTTTCACGCGTTCTTCCTGACGTTCAACACCCGCAAATTCCCGTGGGATCAGAAAATCCTCCGCCAGGCGGCATCTTTGGTTGTGGATCGCGGGCGATGGGTGAGGGATCTGTTCTCCGGGTACTGCGAGCCTCTGACGAGCTTTTTGCCCAATATATCACCATACGCGGAGCAAACCATATCGAGACAGTACGGGGCGGAGGAAGCGCGACGCCGCATGGCTGACGCCGGATGGACGTGGAACGCCTCGGGATGGCTCGTAGCGCCGGACGGCCGGGAGCTGCCGACGACGCGGATACTCTGCCCCCCGTCGTCGGTCGCCGCGACCACAACCGAGATAGCGACGCTCATGGCCGAAGCCCTCATGTCGATAGGCGCGCCTGCCGAAGCGTATCCGATGGATTTCCAGACCATGCTGGCCCGCGTGAACGTGGGCGATTTCGACGCTTGCACGAACGCGTGGAGCATGTCGCGCGACCCGGATGTGCTGTACGCGTTCTACCATTCCTCAATGGACGTCGAAGGAGGGTACAATCAGAGCGGCATATCCGACGCGGAGCTCGACAACGTGCTGCATGAACTCCGCTACGCTCCGGACGAGCCCTCCGCCAGAGACGCGTCGACAAGGGCTCAGGCGAGGTTGGCCGAGCTCATGCCCGTCATCCCGATATACAGCCGTTACTCCATCTCCGCCATCCGCAACGACTGGAACGGAATCTTCACGACGGACCTCACTAATTCCGACAACCTGCTGACGCTCATATCAATGACTCCAAAGGACGGCGGCGAACGCCCCATATACTGGAACATAACGGAGGAGATACGCACGCTGAACCCTCTCGTGTCGTCGACGGCCTACGACTGGGTCGTCCTTGGCACTGTGTACGACACGCTGATATCCACCGATCCTTACACATTCGAGGATATACCGTGGCTCGCAAAGACGTGGGACATAGAGCCGGGCGAACGCGGCTCGGTGATCACGTTCACGCTGCGCCCGGGGCTCAGGTGGCAGGACGGTCGTCCGCTCACGGCGGAGGATTTCGCCTATACCCTGAAGCTGATAAAGGACAACAACGTCCCCAGATTCTACGACAGCGTGAAGGATATGGAGAATATAGAGGTATCACCCGACGGACTCACGATAAAGGTGTACATGGGCAACACGAGCTACTGGCACCTTCACAACATAGGCGGCATGATAATCCTGCCGAAGCACATAATGGAAAACGTCCCCGACTGGCGAACGTGGCAGCCGACGAACCGACCGCATAAAGCCGACGACGGGACGGAACTCACGGAGCTGATCGGAACCGGACCGTTTATTTTCAGGGAATCGAGAACGGGGGAATATGTGCATATGACGCGCAACGAGCGCTATATGCTGTACGATGGGGAGAGCGCGAAATGAAATCTTTCCTCGCGCGCCTTGGCGAGTCGATCATTGTGATACTCGTCGTGCTCGTGCTGAACTTCTTTCTTTTTCGCATAATGCCCGGCGATCCTCTGACCGGCATAGTCGACCCGAGATTCTCACCCGAAGCCAAACAACAGCTCGCCGCCCAGTGGGGGCTCGACAGGCCGATGTCCGAACAGTTTTTCGTCTATGCGCGCGAAATGCTGTCGTTCAGGTTCGGGCTGTCCATGATGTCCGGAACCCCGGTGTGGGACGAGCTCAAAAACCGAGTGCCCAACACGGTGGCCCTGCTTCTGCCGGCTCTGATACTGTCGGCCGCGCTCGGCATAGCGACGGGGGTACACGCGGCCCTGCACAGGGGCTCGGGCTCCGAACGGCTCGTCATGCTGGGAGGGGCCGTCTCTTTCTCGTTTCCGTCGTTTTTCGTGCAGCTTCTGCTGCTCATGTGCTTCTCCTACCTGTGGCCCATATTCCCGCTGAGGGGCACGACGTCCGTCCCGCCGCCCGAGGGGTTTGCGGCATTGACCGACTATATCTGGCACCTCGCGCTGCCTCTTTTTTCCCTCGTAATACTCGGTTTCGGAGGATTCGCCCTCTACATCCGCAACATGATGGTGAAGGCCATGGGAGAGGATTACATCCTGATGGCGCGAGCGCGCGGACTGCCGTTCCGCCGCGTCGTATGGAACCACGCGTTTCGCGGCATACTTCCGCCCGTGCTCACCATACTGCTGCTCTCGCTTCCCGGGGTAGTGAGCGGGGCCGTTATCACTGAGACTGTGTTCTCGATGAACGGCGTTGGGCGGTTTCTTCTCGAGGCCACAAACTCGCACGACTACCCGGCGGCCGGCGCGGCGTTCTTCCTGCTCGCCCTGCTCACTGTGGGCTGCAATCTGCTGGCGGATATATGCTATGTGCTCGTCGATCCCCGCGTCAGGCGCGAGGGCGCGAGGGAGTGAGGGCGGCGTCATGAAAAATTACATAAGCCCGGTCATACTGGCGGCGCTCGTGGCGCTGGCCATCCTCGGTCCCGGCGCGTTCGGGCTTCCGGACGGAACGACGGCCCCCCCCTACTCGAAACCCGCGTGGCTCGACAGTTCCATAGCGTCGAAAGTGACGATAGGCGTTAAGTCCGACATATCGCGAGGACATGTCGGCGCGTCGAGCAATCTGGAGTGGGACTACTCTCCCCCGGCGCGGGTATCGATAACCGGCACGCTCGACGAGGGACGCCTCGAATGGATCACTCCAGAACGGGCGTACCTCCTCGCGGACTCCCCCGGAGAGCTCGATCTCGACGCGAGGGACATACCGTTTAAAAAGTCGCTCGGCATAAGCCCGTTCGCGGATATGTCGAAGTCGCTCTTTCCATCCCGGGGAACATACAAGCTGTCGCTGGCCGGCGGCGGAGATGTCGTCATGACGATAGAGGGCGGGCGCTGGGGAATATTGGGGACGGATCACAGGGGGCGCGACGTGACGTCCCTTTTCATCCGGGGCATTCGCATTTCGCTCATCGTCGGCATTGCGGCGACGCTGATAGCGACCATCCTCGGCGTGTCGCTGGGCCTGCTCTCCGGCTACGTCGGGGGGCTCGCCGATTCCGTCATAATGAGGGGCGTGGACGTGCTGCTCTCTATCCCTACCCTCCCGATACTTATGGTGCTCTCCGGAGTTTGGGGCAAAGGACTGTGGAATCTCGTCTTCATACTATCCATCTTCTCGTGGATGGGCACAACCCGCACCATCCGGGCGATGACGCTCACGCTCCGCGACGCTTCGTGGGTCGAGGGGCTGCGGGCGCTCGGGGCGAAACGAAGTTACATTATATTTCGCCATCTCGTGCCGGAAGCGCTGCCGCTGCTTCTGGCAAACGTCGCGCTTGGTGTGCCTGGAGCGATTTTAGCCGAAGCGGGGATATCGTTCCTCGGCCTGTCGGACCCCAGGCTGCCCTCGTGGGGACGAATGCTGCACGAGGCCCACACATACGGGGCATTCACGAGCGGGGCCTGGTGGACGATACTGCCGGCGGGGCTGGGCATATCGATAATCTGTCTCGTCTTCATGGACATAGGCCGCAAGCTCGAGGAGCTGGCCGACCCGCGACTGGCCCGGGCCGCCTCGATAGAGGCAAGAGCAGAGGCAGGCAAATGACAACGGCGAACGAAACGAAACGCTCGATAACACTGAGCGATATATCCGTCACTTATTACGGACGAGCCTCGGAGGTGCGCGCGGTGCGAAACTGCTCGCTGTCCGTCGGCAAGGGGGACGTCGTGGGGCTCGTCGGAGAATCGGGAAGCGGAAAATCGAGCATACTGATGGCGATACCGCGCCTTCTGCCGGTCGGAACGAAGGTCACCGGCAGCGTCATGTGCGACGGGGAAGAACTGACCGGCATGAGCGAGCGAGAGCTGAACGTTCGGCGTTGGCGGCGCGTAGCGCTCGTGCCGCAGGGAGCGATGAACTCATTTACCCCGCATCTTTCAATAGAGCGCCATATAACGGAGGCGCTGGAACACCATCTCGGGATATCCCGGACCGCCGGCAGGGCCAGAGCGGCCGAACTCATGGACATCGTCGACTTGCAACGCGGCATACTGACCCGTTATCCCCACGAGCTGTCCGGCGGGCAGAAGCAGCGCGCGGCCCTGGCAGTCGCGCTGGCGTGCGACCCTGACTTTCTGCTGGCGGACGAACCCACGACCGCGCTAGACGTCATAACGCAAAAAGAGGTGCTCCAGACCATAACCCGCATCGTGCGCGAGCGGGACATGGGGCTGCTCCTCGTGACGCACGACCTGCCGCTTGCCGCCGGGGTGTGCGACACGCTGCTCGTCATGAAGGACGGCTGTATGGTCGAAAGCGGCCCGGCCGGGGATGTGGCGGCAAACCCGAAACATCCCTACACGAAAACTCTCATAGAAGCGATTCGCTATATGGAAACGGAGAGCTCGTCATGAAAATATTGGACGCGCGCGAACTCACCGCGCGTTTCAAAGGACGCGGAGGCCCGTTCGGCGGGCACGGCGACGACGTGCGGGCGCTCGACTCCGTGTCGTTCTCTCTGGACGCGGGAGAGAGCCTCGCCGTGATAGGAGAATCGGGCAGCGGGAAGACTACGCTGCTTCGCGCCATCCTTGGCCTCATCCCCGTTTCGTCCGGAAGCGTCGAGCTGTTCGGCGGAAATATCGCGGCAATGTCCGGGGATGAGCGCCTGGCCGCTCGCAGACGATGCGGCTATGTGCTGCAGGATCCATACAGCTCTCTTCCTCCGACGCTGTCGGTGCGCGACGCAGTAATGGAACCGTGGAGCGTCGTTCACGGGCGCGCGCGGGGTTCGGCCGACTCGCGCGCGGAGGCGCTGCTTGCGGAGATGAAACTGCCCGAGGATCTGTGGAACGTCCGGGTGAGATATTCCCTGTCGGGCGGTCAGCGCCAGCGAGTGGCGGTGGCCCGCGCGCTCATGCTCGGGCCGGAGCTGCTGTTGTGCGACGAACCGACCGCCATGCAGGACGTCTCGACGCGCCAGGAGGTTCTGGGCGTCCTGGAACGCAGGGTTGCGGACGGGATGGCGATGATAATGGTGACCCACGACCTGCTTCTGGCGCACCGCGCCGCAAAACGCGGCATAGTGCTCCACAAGGGCGTGATAGTGGACGCCGGAGACACCGCCGAATTACTGAGAAACCCCTCCCACAACTATACGAAATCCCTGCTCGCGGCCCTGCCCCGCATATAATCAGCGTTTGTCGAGCAGCGTTTTGCCTATCGAAAACGACTTTCCCGCCGACTGGCCTATGGCGTAGTAACACCCGCCGCCGGGCAGCTGCGCGTACGCTATCGGAGACAACGACAACAGATCCGAGACTCCGAGGTCGTCGAGATACTTCTCGTCTATCCACGACGCGAGCACCTCTCCGACAAAGAGGTCGTGGCTGCCCACCTCGAGCCTGTGGGTGAGCCTGCACTCCATACATATCGGAAACTGCCTCACGACCGGCGCGTTCACAAATTTACCGCGTATGGAATCGAGGCCCGCTGCGGCAAGCTTATCGACGTTTTTCCCCGAAGCCATCCCGCAGTAATCGGCTATATCGGCCTGCGACGAAGCCGGTATCGAGACGGTAAACTCGCGCCGCTCGATAATCGCCGCGTGCGTATGCCGCGAGGGCCGCACCGATATCTGAACGGAGGGCGGCTCGCTGCAGCATACTCCCGCCCATGCCAGCGTCGCCAGATTGGCCTTCCCTGCCGAGTCATACGTGCCACAAAGCGCTATCGGAGTCGGAAATACACTCGCCACCGCTCCCACATCGCGTTTTCCCTCAAACATATCGTAATACCCCCTCTATCATTAATTCATTTGAAAATAATTATATCCCATCATGCGGCATAATAAAAACCAACGATAAACTGGAATCAAATCAAGACCGTGTTAATTACGTAATCTATATTCGTATATGAATGTTATACTCCACAAGAAATAATTTAGTTTCGCCCCTTTTAAGGAGGTTACAGATATGGATCGTACCGGCATCATCACAATGCGCGGAAATGCTTTGACTTTATCAGGCAACCCCGTCAAGGTGGGCGACAAAGCGCCGGACTTCGCTGTTATCGACACCGGAATGTCCGTAAAGGGTCTGAAGGATTTCGCAGGCAGGGTGAAGCTCATCTCCGTCACTCCTTCGCTGGACACGCCTATATGCGATCTCCAGGTTCATTGGTTCGAGAAGGACGCGTCCGACCTCTCGAAAGATCTCGTCGTCCTCAACATAAGCGCCGACCTTCCGTTCGCCATCAAGCGCTTCTG
>JAITOL010000214.1 GCA_031289955.1 Synergistaceae bacterium | reverse complement strand
GCCGGTTTCCAGCACGTAGGCTTTGTGCGCTATCTTCAGCGCCGCGAAAGCGTTCTGTTCGACGAGCAGTATTGTGCGGCCCTCGCGATTGATCTCGCTTATGGTGGCGAAGACCTCCTCGACCAGTATTGGGGCGAGCCCGAGGGACGGTTCATCGAGCATCAGGAGGTCGGGATGGCTCATGAGTGCTCTCGCCACAGCGAGCATCTGCTGTTCGCCCCCCGATAGCGTGCCGCCTTTTTGGCCGCGTCTTTCTTTGAGGCGGGGGAAGAGCGTGTAGCCATATTCCATGTCTTTCGCTATCCCTTCTTTGTCGTTGCGGCTGTACGCGCCGAGCATAAGGTTCTCCTCGACCGTGAGCTGGGGGAGTATTCTGCGGCCCTCCGGCGAAAGGGAGATGCCGAGCCTCACCATGTATTCGGGCGGTTTACCGAGCAGGGGAATCGGAGTACCGTCCTTCGACGCGTAGGTCACGCTGCCTTTGACGCCCTTCACGAGCCCCGCGATAGCCCGGATCGTGCTGCTTTTGCCCGCTCCGTTAGCGCCTATCAGCGTCACTATCTCCCCGCGCTTTATCGACACAGAAATATCCCGCACAGCGTGGATCGCCCCGTACCAGACGTTCAATTCCCTTATCTCAAGCATGAGCGGTCTCCTTGCCGAGGTACGCCTCGATCACTTTCGGATTTTTCCTTATCTCCTCGGGTTCGCCGTTAGCGATCAGCATGCCCTGGTCGAGCACCCAGATATGTTCGCAGACGCCCATCACGACCTTCATGTCGTGTTCTATGAGAAGTATCGACAGGTCGAACTCGTCGCGAAGCCTCCGTATGAAGCCCAGCAGCTCCGCCGATTCCTGCGGGTTCATGCCGGCGGCCGGTTCATCGAGCAGGAGGAACGAAGGTTTCGTGGCGAGAGCCCGCGCTATCTCGAGCCTTCTCTGCGCTCCGTAGGGCAGGCTCGACGCGGTCGCGTCCATGTATTTTTCAAGCCCCAGCCGTTCGAGCAAAGCCGTTGCGGTATGCCTTATCTCGCGCTCCTCATTGTGGGAGGAGGAGAACGCGAACGGGATCATGTTCATCCACCAGCGGCCCTTTTGTCTGACATATGCGCCGACCATGACGTTCTGTATGGCCGTCTCGTTGCCGAACAGCCTGATGTTCTGGAATGTGCGCGCCAGGCCCGTCTCGCATATCTTATGCGGAGGGAGGCCGGTTATCCTTGCGACTCCGCCGTCGGCGCCGGAAAACTCGACGCGTCCTGACGTCGGTTTGTAAAAACCGGTTATTATGTTGAAAACGGTGGTTTTTCCCGCTCCGTTTGGTCCGATGAGCCCGGCTATGGCGCCTTTTGGCACGGACATCGTCACGTCGCTCACGGCAGCGAGACCCCCGAAGGTGATCGAGACGCTTTGCAGCGACAGGGCAGGAGCGCCAGATGTAACGTTCATCACACGCGTTCCCCTCCCTTCGTCGGTTTCGACGATCCGAAGAGAGAGAAGAACCAATTCCAGCTGAACTCCCTCATGCCCATTATTCCCTCGCGGCGGAAAATTATGACCGCTATGAGCAGGACGGAGAAGATGACCATCCTCATTCCGGGGATCCCGGGAATGTTGAGAGAACCTATCGTCAGCGGGTTCTCCACGAACCTCAGCCACTCGAGCATAGTGGTGACGAGCACCGCGCCGATGATGCTGCCGGTTATGGAGCCCAGCCCTCCTATGACCACGATCATCAGTATGCTGTACGTCTGGGCTATTGTGAACATCGTGGGGCCTATGGTCGTTATCAAATTTCCCATCAGAGCGCCGCCTATGCCGCCGCCGAAACACCCTATGCTGAAGGCGAGAACCCGTGTCCTGAATGTGTCTATCCCCATGGTTTTAGCCGCGACCTCGTCATCTCGCACGGCTTTCAGAACATTGCCGAAGTTGCTGTTCATTATGCGCACGGTACCAAACACCACTGCCACGAGTATTCCATAGCTCATCCACAGGCTCGTGTGGGCCGGTATGCCCTTTATTCCAAGCGAGCCGTTCGTTATCGGGGTGAGGTTCATAATCAGAACGCGCAGTATCTCGGAAAATCCGAGCGTGGCGATACCAAGATAGTCCCCTCCGAGGCGCAGGACGGGAAGAGATATGAGCCATCCGAAAAATGCCGCGAAAAATCCCGCCGCGAGGAGCGACACGAGGAAAGGAGCGTGGAGATTCAGCAGCCATGGCGCTATCGGGTCGAGAAACCACATGGCGATCTTCTGTTCCGGCGTGAGTATCAAAATCGCGGACACGTACGCCCCTATCGCCATGAAGCCGGCGTGTCCCAGAGAAAACATTCCGCCGATGCCGTAGATGAAGTTGAGGCTCAATCCGAGTATCGCGTTGATCGCTATGAGATTTATTATGCGAACCTTATAGCCGTCGAGGATCCTCGGCGCCTGCCACAGGAAAACCGCCAGCGCCGCTATGGCGAGCAGCGTCATCGTGTTGTCGCGGAACGCGTTCTTTTTATCCGTCATGCCGCTCATATCTTGTCCTCCAGACGTTCTCCCATCAGCCCTGTCGGTTTTACGAGGAGAATGATTATGAGCAGGACGAACGCGAACGCGTCGCGGTATCCGGAGAGCGTCGGGAAAAACGCGATGGACATTATCTCGATGAAACCGAGCGCCAGGCCGCCGAGCATTGCGCCAGGCACTGAGCCTATCCCTCCGAACACGGCGGCTATGAACGCCTTGAAACCGGGCGTAATGCCCATGTAGGGTTCCACCTTGGGATAGCGCAGCGCCCACATGATGCCGGCGACGGCCGCGAGCGCGGACCCGATCGCGAATGTGAGGGCGATTATTTTATCCACCGAAACGCCCATGAGACGCGTCGTTTCGATATCGTGCGATATCGAGCGCATCGCGAGCCCTGGTTTTGTCCTGTAGAGCATCCACAAAAGAGCCGCCACGAGAGCGAACGAAATGACCGGAACCATTATGCTCAAAGGGATCAGCTTCACGTCGCCCAAAGATATCGGACGGGTCAAAAAATCCGGCTGGAGCACCTGCCGCGGCATACCCTTGAATACGACCACGGACAGGTTTTCGATGAAGAAAGAGACGCCTATGGCGCTTATCAGCGCCGATATTCGCGGAGCGTCCCTGAGCGGCCTGTATGCTATCCTGTCCACCAAAAGACCGCAGAGCGTGGCGCCGGCCACCGCTATTACGACCCCGAGAGCCCATGGCAGTTTGTACTGAATTGTCGCGAAGAATACAAAGTAGGCGCCCAGCATGAAAATATCGCCGTGAGCGAAGTTGATGAGCCGGAGTATTCCGTAGACCATTGTATATCCAATGGCAATGAGGCCGTACAGGGAACCGAGACCGAGTGCGCTGATGAAGTTTTGCATGAATTAGAACTCCCCCATATTTATAAAATGGCGGCGAGAAACGCGAGCCCCTCGCCGCCACTTGTCGCTCTGTCAAAAGGTTTGTACTCCAGATTGCTGGTTTGAGTTGACCTAGGGGACTATCGTCCCCGCGAAGACCTTCTTGCCGCCCTTTATCTCCAAGATGCCCACGTCCTTCTGGGGATTGTGATCCGCGTCAAAAGTAGTGGCGCCGGTGACGGTCATGAGATCCTTTGTGGCTTCGAGAGCGTCGCGGATCTTTTCGGGGTCCGCGCTGTCGGCGCGCTTGATCGCGTCGATGATGAGGAGGTACGAGTCATAGCCGAGCGCCGCGTTGGCGTTGGGATCCTTGCTGTACTCCTTGTACCAGTTTTCGGTGAACTTCTTGGCCACGTCGTTCATATCCGGCATGTCCGGAGCGTATGCGAAACCGGTGTAGAGGAAACCCTCTATCGCCTCGCCCGCAAGGGTGACCATCTCGGGGTTGTCCATCGCGTCGCCGCCCATGAACGTGAATTTGGCGCCGAGATCCCGCGCCTGCTTGATGACCATCGCGCCCTCCGCGAAATAAGCGGGAAGAAAGACTACGTCGGGCTCCTTGGATATGATCTCGGTGAGTTGAGCCGAGAAGTCCTGGTCGCCGGACGCGTAGCGCATCTCGGAGACTATTTCGCCGCCGAGCTTCGTGAAATTCTGCTTGAAGAAATTGGCGAGCCCAACCGCGTAGTCGCTCGCCACATCGACGAGAAGCGCGGCCTTTTTGAAGTTATGGTTTCTGTAGGCGTAGGCTGCCGCTCCCGCGCCCTGGAGCGGGTCGATGAAGCACGCGCGGAACGTGTATTTCTTGCCCTGGGTTACGAGGGGGTTTGTGGCGCTGGTGGCGACTACCGGAACATGACCGACCTCGGCCACTTCTCCGCCAGCTATCGCGAGGCTGGAGGAGTAGGTTCCTATTATCGCGCTGACCTTGTCGTTCTCTATGAGGCGTGTCACCGCGTTGGCGGCCTCAACCCTGTCGGATTTGTTGTCGACGATCACGAGTTCGATTTTCTTGCCGAGCACCTCCGGAAATTCCTTCAGAGCGAGCTGTACGCCTTCGAGCTCGAGCTGACCTCCAAAGGCGTTCTGTCCGGTCAGACAGTTATAGAATCCGATCTTGATGACGTCATCCGCGGCAAACGCCGCCCCACACGCAAACAAACAACAAATTAAAACAGCCAGAACCATCTTACGCATCGCAACCACTCCTTAGTTAGATTATAGATTATAAAGCCGGATAATTTACGGCAACAATAACACTATTGTCGTTACTTGCCGTCTTCGAAAGAGTTTTCGTCCTTCAATATTATGGTTTTTTTTAATTCGTCCCCGAATTTGATGATGTAAGATTTTTCGAACGGATCGTCTCCGATTATCTGGCCGGGGTAAAATTCGCCTGTAACTATGCGATAGATCGGATCCAGAGAAAAACGGTAGAGGTTGTCCGGATGGAGGTCGGCGACGGAAACCTGTTTGCCGGCCATCGAGAATCCCACTTTTAGAAAACAATTTTCCTCGTACTGCCGTTCGGAAGCCGGAACCCTTCGATCCGACTGTATGATGAGAAAGCCTTTTTCGCCGTCCATGATCGAGCCCACGAACGCCGGCGCGCCGTATGGGAAGTCCCCGAAATACGTCACAGCGAATCCGTTCTCCTGGGATATATTGACTGGCATCTGAACCGTATTGGTCGAGAGCAGCTCATTGCCCATGTGATAGCTGTTGATAATAGCCACGTTATATGTGGTTCGCCATGTAAACTCGGAGCTGCTGCTCTGATCCTTGTTCGCCGGAGCCGCCGCGCCAACGATCCACGCGAGGGAAAGGGGCTTCACGGCCGAATCCGCAACATCGCGCAACGTTTGAAAAATGGCGAATCTCTCAAACCTGCTGCTTTGATTTTTCAAAGTCAGTGTATATTTTTCTCCGTTCAGCATCAATTCCAGCTCCTTGTAATCATGTGAAGAGGGCGGTTCCTACCAGGTGGGCGGTTTGCATCTCGTGCAGGGCTGGAAGCCCTGTTCTCTGGCGTTCGATACTGAAATGGCCCTCGCCCCATGTTTTAAGGCGAGGCAGCTGCGCCTGTGATAGAACCTGCCGGGACGAGTGATGTAAACGGTTGTGAAGGGTAAGGCCTGTGACGGGATTTCGGAGGCAAAAAGCAAAATCCCGATGGCAATGATGATTATGGATACAATTCTCCTCCCGGTACCTCCCACATGAATCGCCTCGCTTTTTTTATCTCGACGTTAATTATAAACGTGATTATACATCAAGAAACCGCCTATTGAATAACTTAAAGCGCAATACTTGAATCAGTAATTTTTTAATATCGGCACGACGCGAGCTTCCGATGACCCTCTGGGGGAATCCGTGAGCGTCTCCCAGATTTCGGTGGAGGAGCGCTCGAAGCGCATTATTTCCCACGCGGCTTCGCTTATCCTGCCCCCTGAACGCGATATTACGGGAAGCGTCGCCGTATGTCGCATCCTGATAAGTATTTTCCTGCCGATGTCGTTTGCCCCTAGCACCCTTATATATTGAGGGCCGCATTTTTGGTATCGTCGGCTCTGTTCGTGCCGCAATCCGAGGAGCAAATGCGCGCAGTAGCGTTGAATCCTGCCGCGCGGGTATCTTCTCGACGTGCACATGTCGACGAACGAGTCGTAGGAGTCGGCGTCGTATACGCGGTTCCGCATCCTGTTTTCGAGCCCCTCCCGCATCTCGGCCACGAGCGAGAGTTCCTCGGGGGACATGCGCAGGATGGCTTGTTTCACCGCCCTCCACAATCTGTCCCGACCGATGACGGCGTGCCCTTCCTTTATGGACGCCGCCAGTATTTCGGCGCACTCGTCCGGCATGAACGGCATCGCTTCGGAAAATTCATTCCTCGCCGCCATCTCGCGTATCGCTGTCGCGCTCGCGAATTCCCCGCCTCGGGTTTCGGTTTCGTGAAAGGCGTCGCCGCGTCGCTCGATGGCCAGAGTGTCGAGCGGATATCCTTTGAGCCTTATTCTCTTTATATACGAGAGGGCCAGATTGTTGTTGGGGTGTTTCAGCAGTTCCGAAGCGCCGTCTATTTGTTCCTCTATCGCCATGCTTCTCGACCGCACGAACGAATATCCCGAGGCGAGAAATTTTTTGAGCGACTCTTTGAAGTCGTCCGGCTCCTCGTTCAACAGGCCGGCGATCGCATCGAACAGATTTTTTTTGTCGGGGCCGGACTCCGTGCCGAATGAAACGCAGTCGACCGCGCCGGTCGACGCGAGTATGTCGATCGCGGCGTCGGCGAATACTCCCGCGTTGCAGCTGGAGTATGCCGCAGGCAGCTCTAAGACGAGATCCGCTCCGCTCGATAGAGCCATCGCCGCTCTTTGCGTTTTGTCCAATATCGCGGGCTCTCCGCGCTGAGTGAAATTTGAGGAAATTAGAGCAATAATTGCGTCGGCTTGCGCACATTCCCTCGATTTCCTGATATGATATTTGTGGCCCTTGTGGAGCGGATTATATTCCGCTATTATTCCGGCTGTTCTCAAATTAAGAAACAACTCCCTTCGACGCTTACATTAAGCGCAGGGGGGCATGAGGTCAAGGAGGGTATAAGGTTAAATGAAGATTCTCGTTTTGAATTGCGGCAGCTCTTCCCTGAAGTATCAGTTGTTCGATATGAACGGGGAGACGGTTTTGGCAAAGGGACTTGTCGAACGTATAGGGATTGCCGGTTCCCGCGTGAAGCATAAAAGCGCGTCGCGGGGCGATACGGTTCGAGAGTGCGACATCCCGGACCATACCGAGGCGATAAGGATAGTCCTCGATCTGCTGACAGGGCCCGATACCGGCGTCATAAAGAGCCTGGACGAAATTTCCGCCGTCGGTCACAGGGTGGTGCACGGAGGGGAGAAATACTCGAAATCCGTTCTGGTCAGCGATTCCGTCATAAGCAGCATAGAGGAGTGCACATATCTCGCGCCTCTTCATAACCCCGCGAACCTCGCCGGAATCAGGGCGTTGCAGCACAGTTTGCCGGGAGCGCCGAACGTGGCGGTCTTCGACACCGCGTTTCACCAGACGATGCCCCCGGAGGCGTTTTTATACGGCATTCCTTATAAATATTATGAAAAAGACAAGGTCCGTCGCTACTCGTTCCACGGCACAAGTCACATGTTCGTCTCCGAGAGGGCCGCTGAGCTGATTGGGCGTCCGGCAAAGGAACTCAGACTCGTCACATGCCACCTCGGCAACGGAAGCTCCATCACGGCTGTTGAAGGCGGGCGCAGCGTCGACGCGAGCATGGGGATGAGCACTGTGCCGGGCGTGCTCATGGGCACGCGCAGCGGCGACATCGACAGCGCGGTGGTTCTCTATCTCGTCGAACACGAGGGCAGCGTTCAGCGCGTGAGCGACATATTGAACAAAGAGAGCGGCATCGTTGGGATCTCCGGCCTGTCGAGCGACCTGCGCGACATATGCGAGGCCTCGGTCGAGGGCAACGAACGAGCAAATCTGACGCTCAGGATGCTCGGACGGTCCGTCAAAAAATACATAGCTTCCTACGCGGCCATAATGGGCGGCGTGGACGCCGTCATTTTCACGGCCGGCATAGGGGAGAACAGCGACACGACGCGTGAGATGTCGCTCGAAGGACTCGAGTTCATGGGTATCAAGCTGGACAAAGCCAAAAACGAGGCTGTTCGCGGCGTCGAGGCCGAGATAAGCGCTCCGGATTCTCCGGTCAAGGTCTGGGTAATACCGACGAACGAGGAGCTCATGATAGCGCGCGATACACTGAAACTGACGAAAAAATAAAGCTATGAACAGGTACGTCGCGCCTCCCGGAGAGTGGGACTGCGGA
Organism: Synergistaceae bacterium; assembly: GCA_031289955.1. Taxonomy (GTDB): domain Bacteria; phylum Synergistota; class Synergistia; order Synergistales; family Synergistaceae; genus JAIRKI01. Next base: position 11,830 of record JAITOL010000214.1, on the reverse strand, counting down.
ATCCTCCTCTCGAATATCAAAAGAAACGGGAAACCGTACTGTATTGATTTGGCGCTTCCGCTGGACGGTTCCGTCGAGTATTGGGGGCAGTCATATATGGCGGACGGCCCTGTGTCGGTCTCGATAACGGCCAATTACGCCGGCGAGAACATAGTCGTTCGGGTGGAGCTCGAGGGGAATTTTTTGCTCCCATGTTCGAGGTGTCTTTGTGAAACTGGGCTTGCAATTAATGGCGACATGAGGTATCTTTTTACATTGCGGCCCGCTGTGGACGAAGGCGGACGCCATGGACGGCACGCCGAACCGGACGATGATGACGACGCGCCGGACGGAGATGTCGATGTAATAGTGATAGACGGATATAACGCGGAGCTCGATCTCTCTTCTTATGTTTGGGAGACGTTGATTCTGAACCTTCCGGAAAAAGTTTTGTGCGGGGAGGACTGTCTGGGGCTCTGTCCGATATGCGGAGGCAACAGGAACATAACCGGTTGCGGATGCGTCGCGCATGATACCGACCCCCGCTTCGAGGTTCTTCGCGATCTTGGGTCTGTATAAAGATTTTTAAAGATATTGTTATTGGCAAGGGGGGAAAATCATGGCTACTCCAAAAAGAAGAATATCGCACGCCCGCACGCATAACCGCAAGGCCAAGTTTCTCGGCGCGCTGAGGGCTGTTTCGTCGACCGTCTGCCCGAAGTGCGGGGAAGAGATCGAGACGTATCGCGCCTGCGGTCATTGCGGCTGTTATCGCGGCAGGCAGGTGCTCAAGATAGCCGAAGAGAAGTAACATTCTCGGGGCCGGGCGTTATGACGGAGGCGGTAGCGTATATACCGCCTCCTTATTGATAATAAGCGGGGTGAGCGCGTGCCTTTCATGAATTTCATGAACATAACGAGAGCTCTGTCCGACGAAAACAGGGTGAGGATATTGATGGCGCTCCGAAGCCATCAATTTTGTGTGTGCGAGATAACGGCCTTTTTGGATCTTTCGCCCTCCACGACTTCCAAGCATCTGTCAGTCCTCAAGCAGGCCCGTCTCATCGAGGGGCGCAAGGAGGGCAAATGGGTTTACTATCGTCTCGCCGACTCCCCCCAGAGCTATGATATGGCCCGGGATGCCGTGGCGTGGGCCGAGAGGTCGATCGGCGACTGCCCGGAGATACAAAAAGACGAGTCCCGCATAAAAGAGATACTGGAAAACGAAAAAATGAAATTCGGCGTCGACGGTTCGGGCATATCCGACGAGTTCCACTCCCTGGCCGTCCACTCGTTGGAAACGGACTGAGCGGAGGTAAGCCCACTGTCCACTAAGGAATGGAAGAACACTTCGATATTTCGCAAGGTGCTCAACTCGCTCAATGGTTTCCGGGTGGCTTTTCTCAAGGAGAAGGCGGTCATGCAGGAGACGGTGGCCCTCGTCGTCGTGGTAATCGCGGCCATCTGTTTCGGCTGCGACGTGTCCCGCATATTCTTGGTATTCCTGGCGTGCCTGCTGCCCATAACGCTCGAGCTCGTAAATTCCGCTATGGAGATTTTCATCGACCACGCCATGGGTTCGACATATCGCGAGGAGATCCGGCGCGCGAAAGATATGTTGTCGGCGGCGGTCTGCGTCGCGCTGATAATTGGGTACAGCGGTTCGATCTGGATAATTGTCTTCGCCAGTAAATAACGTATTTTTCGGTATATAAATTCAATTTAAGGCTTTATTATTTCGTATGGCGATTGAGCATCCGAGCATAGGTGTATAATGCCATCATTACAATATTTACATAGATTACAGAAATGAACGAAGGGAAGTGGTTGACGTATGGCGAATGGCGAGCCACTTTTGAGAGTAGAATCCGTCGGCAAGGAGTTCTTTGGCAACAGGGTTCTCGCCGACGTCGATTTTTCGCTCGGGCATGGAGAGATATTGGGACTTGTCGGCGAGAATGGGGCCGGAAAGTCGACGCTGATGAATATCCTCTTCGGGATGCCGGTCATTGCCTCAACCGGAGGCTATGAAGGGCGCATACTCCTGGACGGCAAAGAGGTAAAATTCTCGTCTCCCTTTGAGGCGATAGACGCCGGTATCGGCATGGTGCATCAGGAGTTTTCCCTTTTGCCCGGTTTTACGGTAACTGAAAATATCCTGTTGAACAGGGAATCCACGAAATACAACCCTCTCGTCGAGGTATTCGGCGAAAGAATCAGGACTTTGGACAGGCAGGGCATGAAAAAAAGGGCGGAAGCCGCCATATCGGAGATAGGTTTTTCCATCGACACAGGGACGTTTGCCGCCGAGATGCCCGTGGGACACAAGCAGTTCACCGAAATCGCCCGGGAAATCGACCGTTTGAACACTAAGCTTCTCGTATTGGACGAGCCGACGGCGGTTCTTGCCGAGAGCGAGGCCGAAATACTCATCCAGTCCCTCCGAAACCTTTCCTCGAAAGGCATATCCATGATTTTCATATCGCACAGGCTCCAGGAGATATTGGATCTCTGCGATAAGATAGTAGTGCTGCGCGACGGCAGGATAGTCAAGGAGACTCGTCCCTCGGACACGGACATATTCCAGATAGCGAGCCATATGGTGGGGCGCAATGTCGAGGCGTCGTCGGCGTCGCGACCATCGAGACCGGATACGGAGGCTATACTCGAGGTCGATAAACTCTGGGTCGATATGCCGGGAGAGACTGTGCGCGACGCGACGTTCTCGGTTCAGAGGGGAGAGATATTCGGCATAGGGGGGCTGGCCGGCCAGGGGAAACTGGGCATAGCCAACGGCATAATGGGCCTTTTTATGGCTGGCGGCAGCGTGTCCGTGAAGGGTCTTGTGATAAAGCTCAATGATCCGGCTCACTCCCTCTCGCGCGACATGGCGTTCGTCTCCGAGGACAGAAGAGGCGTCGGTCTGCTGCTGGAGGAATCGATAGACTGGAATATAGCTTTCACCGCCATGCAGGTGCAGGATAAGTTCGTTCGAAAATTATTAGGCGGGCTCGTCAAATGGCGAGACGACGCGGCCATGCGGGCAGCGACCCAGGAATATATAAAACTGCTCGACATAAAGTGCACGTCTCACAAACAGCGCGCCGTCGAACTCTCGGGCGGCAACCAGCAGAAAGTCTGCCTGGCCAAGGCCTTTGTCGTGGGTCCGGACATACTTTTCGTCTCGGAGCCTACGAGAGGCATAGACGTCGGCGCCAAAAAACTGGTGCTCGACACGCTCCGGAAAGTCAACGAGGAACGGGGGACGACCATAATCATGACGTCGTCCGAACTGGAGGAGCTCAGGTCGGTCTGCGACAGAATCGCCATAGTCGATAACGGCAGGATAAGCGGTATACGCCCCGCCGCCGCTCCGGCTACGGAGTTCGGCCTTCTGATGATGGGCAGCGAACCGGCCGTTGCTGGTTCGGATGTCGGTGGAGGAGATGCCTGATGGTTGCGAAACTGAAGAAATTCATAGAAAACGCGGGCTGGCCGCGAATCATCATAGGCCTGTTCCTGGTCTCGCTCTATATAGCGGCGCCTATGGTAAACGTAAAGGTGCTCACGTCCCTTTCCGACACGCTCGTGCGCGTCGGGATGAACGGGGTGCTGGTGCTGGCCATGGTGCCTATGGTACAGAGCGGATGCGGGCTCAACTTCGGCCTGCCCCTTGGGATAATAGCCGGCCTGCTCGGCGCGACGACGTCTATACAGTTTCAGGCGAGAGGGCTCGCCGGTTTCGGATTCGCGATGCTGGTGGCGGTTCCGATAGCGGTGGCGCTCGGTTTCATCTACGCCCAGATACTGAACAGGGTAAAGGGCGAGGAGATGATGATAGCGACTTACGTCGGTTTCTCGTCGGTGGCCGTCATGTGCATGGCGTGGCTGCTTCTTCCATTCAACAGCCCGGTCATGATATGGGGTTATGGAGGGAGCGGACTGCGAACCACCATAAGCACCGAAAATTACTGGCGTCACGTCTTGAGCGATTTTCTGGCTTTCGGATCCGATACAAGCGGGACGTTCTATGTCCCGACGGGGATGTTCATCTTTTTTTTCCTGATGCTCTTTTTGGTGTGGGGGTTTTTCAGGACCAAGACGGGAACGGCCATCACCGCAGTCGGCTCCAACCCCGAGTTCGCCCGCGCGTCGGGCATAGACGTAAACAGGATGCGAACCATATCGGTCATTCTGTCCACAGTGCTGGGAGCTTTGGGCATTCTCGTCTATGAACAGAGCTTCGGATTCATCCAGCTTTACATGGGCCCGCTTTACATGGCGTTTCCCGCTGTGGCCGCCATACTGCTGGGAGGCGCGTCGGTCAACAAGGCGACTATGGTGAACGTCGTTGTGGGCACGTTTCTCTTTCAGGGGATACTGACGATGACTCCTTCCGTCATCAACAGCCTTCTGCAGTCCGATATGTCCGAGGTAATCAGGATAATCGTCTCCAACGGCATGATACTGTACGCGCTCACCAGAAAGACGCAGGTGAAACGCTGATGATTGATATGAAAGACAATATCAAGCACTTTCTCATATCGAACTCCGTGCCGATAATATTCATCGCTCTGTCGGCGTTCGCTATTCCGCTTTCGGGTTTCTCCTACGGCTATCTCGTGCAGGAGATGCTCACGAGGCTCGCGCGAAACTCGTTCCTCGTGCTGTCGCTCCTTATCCCGATCATGGCCGGCATGGGCCTCAACTTTGGAATGGTATTAGGGGCCATGGCGGGACAGATAGGGCTGATACTCGTCACAGACTGGTCCGTGGTCGGCATTCCGGGCCTCGTGCTGGCCGCGATAATAAGCATGCCGATAGCGGCGGTGCTGGGGTACGTCTGCGGCAACGTCTTGAACCGAGCAAAAGGGCGCGAGATGGTGACGTCGTACATACTGGGATTTTTTATCAACGGCATCTACCAGTTCGTCGTCCTCTATCTGATCGGAATCAAGGGAATGCTCCGAATACCGTTCACCGGGATGGATATACGCATACCGGTCACGAACCCTCAGCTCGTGCTCTCCCGCGGTTACGGGATAAGGAATGCCATAAATTTGACCGGATTGCGCCACGCGCTCGACAACGCTTTTCAGTTCAACGTGCCGTTTGGGAGCGCTGTAATCGACATTCCGGTGAGCACTTACGCGCTGATCGCTTTCTTCTGCGTGTTCATAGTCTGGTTCCGCCGCACGAAGCTGGGACAGGACATGAGAGCTATAGGGCAGGATATGGCCGTGGCCGATTCGTCCGGCATCGCGGTGGAAAGGACTCGGATCATAGCCATAGTCATATCGACGATGCTGGCGGCGTTCGGGCAGATAATATTCCTTCAGAACATCGGAACGATGAACACATATAACAGCCACGACCAGACGGGAATGTTTTCCATAGCGGCGCTGCTCATAGGGGGAGCGACCGTGTCGAAGGCTTCCATAGCCAACGTCTTCGTGGGGGTCACTCTCTTTCACTTGATGTTTGTCGTCTCTCCGATGGCGGGCAAGGAACTCATAGGGCAGGCCCAGCTCGGGGAGTATTTCAGGGTCTTCGTCTCATACGGGATAATAGCTGTGGCCCTCGTGCTGCACGCGTGGAAACGCTATCAGGAGCGGGAGCGTTCAAGACGCGGCCTGAGAGGGGAGGCCTAGCGCGATGAAAATCGGCGGAGCGGTCAGCGCGCGCAGGTTTGTCATACGGGTTCTCGTCGTAGCGGCGCTCGTTGCGCTTGCGGTCTCCATGTATAAGATCGGCAGGGAGTTCGACGTCATAATGGACAACGAATCAGTCGTTATAGATGGAGCGGATTACGCCGCGATGGATTACGGCACGATAATAATCGACGGCGACGAACGAAGGGCGTTCGATATGTGGGCGGACGACCGGGTGATAAAGAAGATGGTCGGCGCGAATCACAGGATGACTATCAATGTGATAAACGAGGACGACGACTCGCTCATAAGGACGATAGAACGGAACATAACTATCGACTTCAACACGAGGGCGGAGATGTTGTCCATCTCCGCGATGACGAACGAGGCTGAAAATATCCGGACGCCGAACCCGCTCTATTCCCCCGAGCCTGTGATAATTCCCGACGATAATCCCCCGGAGGGCGGCATACCGACTCTGTAGTCGTAAATCACGCGCAGCGCTTCTCCGCGCGAAAGAGAAAGATCGATGTCATGGAAAGGCCGGGGCGGATTCACAGCAATCCCGGCCCTTTTCATCGCCTCCTCGAATTCCCGGGCAGATATGAACATACCGTCGCCGAGTCCCGATATGTCGACCTTTGCGTATGGTATGGCTGATTTCAGGATCGCGTCGAGCTCCGATATCTTTATGGGCAGCGTCACGCCGAAACGCGTCCTGGAAATTTTCCCCATGAGCTCGTTGAGGCTGGCCCACTGAACTCCGCTCGAATAAACGTCGCCAGGCGCGACGTCGGCGCATATGTCGCGGGCTATCCAGCAGCCCGACTCCATAAGTCCTCGCTGCACGGACATTACATCGACGTCGCGGGGATGTTTGCCTCCTCGCGACGCGGCGTACGCTATCTCTCCGGCCGCCTGACCGGTGTGCGCAGCTATCGGCTGGAGCCGCGCCGCGCCGTTTACCATCCGGGATACCGATATGTTCTTCTCGGCGGCTATGAGGCCGTCGATTTTGAGCGGTATGAGCGCGCCGAACGGGATTTGAAACACGCCCTCGCTTCCTGTCCATGTCGCGGGGAACGACTCGCTCGATTCGCCGAGGTCGTGTTCCATATAGCGGTCGAGATGGGAGCCGTGCACGTCGATCGGGTATTCTCCGAGCGCTATCGCGGAGGGGTAATTTTTATAGGCCCTGCCCAATGCGGGGTCTCTCGCTATGTCTGGCTTCGATAGCGTATCGACTCCAACTATCCTGCGTCCCTCCCTCACATAGGGATATGGCGGGAAGTGCCGCAGTATGCGGGCGAATTCCGGAGGAAGAAGCGGGTCGCCGGACGATTCCCAATCGTTTGAAAAATATTCTCCGTAGCCCTGCCCGTCGTCGACGGACCAGTCCGTCATGCCGAGCTCGCTTTGCATATACCAGATGAAAGAGAGCGTCTTGTTCATTGCCTCCCGCTCGACTCTTTTTCTGTATTCGAGATCCTCTATGTACATGACCGAGAGGCCCGGGAGGTTCGAGCTCTCTCCCGGATAATCATTGGCCCAGTTTACGCACGTCTTCGTTATGAGGGCCCATGTGTCCGCGTCGTCGCCGATGATGACGGCCGTGTTGTCCGGGTCCGGCAGAGCGCGGTAAGCGTTGTGCGACGGTATATCGAACGGATATTGTCCGGGCCACCTGTCCCCTGAGACCGTAACGACCGACCTGAAACGCTCGACGTATTTTTCGTAACCGGGCGGCGGACCGGGCATCCGGAGGCCATCCGGGAGACTTCCCTGGTATTTTTTGACGACGGCCACATATGTTATATCCTGCACGTTTGCCTTTGGGTCGATGTCAGGATAGACGGAATTGCCGACGCGGTACGCGGCTTTGGACATCGGCAGCAGGTCTCCGTGCTCCGTGGCGTCGATGAAGACGTCGGCCTCGAACGTCAGGGTTCCTCCAAATCTGTCCTTCGCCTCTATCCCCGTTATTCTGTCGCCGTCCATTAGAGCGCTGGCAGGGGACATCCCGAAATATATGTCCACTTTGCCCGTCTCGCGCATCATATCCGTGAGTATGGAGTGCGCGACCGACGGTTCTACCGCGATGGTGTCGCCTCCCCAAAGACAGATGTTCGTGGTCACTCCAATGCGCGAGTAATGTTCGCGAACCCGGTCTATGAACTCGCCATATATTCCGGTGCGCGTGCGCCCCATGTCGTCCATCGTGGACACAGCGGCGCCCGATATCTGACCTCCGATGAGATTGGAAGGCTCGACGACCGCGACCTCGAGGCCGCGCCTCCCTGCCTGGATGGCCGCCGCCGCTCCGCCCGCGCCTCCGCCCACAACTACCAAATCGCGGCGAACAGCCGTTCCCGATTCCGAACTCGTAACAAGTATGAAAAATATCGCTATGGCCGCTGGATAGACTTTTCCTCTGAGCATTACATATCTCCAATCGGTGAAAACAGTTTGTGGTAAATAATATTATAATTTATATACGATTTTACGGGTCTTTTAATGTTTTTTTGAATATTGCGAATGAAGCGCGAAGAGGCTATAATTTTATAATACATTCTTTTGTGGATGTAAGACATAAAAATATACCTTAATACATTTAAGGGTGGATTGCCTGTGCATGTCGAAGTAGGTTTCAGCGACAACCCGGATACGACGGCCGCCGGAATCGACGCTGCCCGCGAAGCCATATCGAAGGCGCGGCGCGTCGACGCCTGCGAACTTGTCATGTTGTTCGCCACAGTGTCTCATAACGCGTCAGTTCTGTCTGACGCGGTGAGGAGCGTCGTGGGGAACGGCGCCCGCATCGTCGGGGGCGGAGCTGTCGGCGTCATCACGAATGATCGCTACGGATACGCCGGGGATCAGATGGGCCTCGCGTGTTTCTGGCTCGATGGCGCGGACGTAGATATATTTTCCGAGGGAAATTTGCACGAAGGCGAGCTCGATACGGGGCGCCGGCTGGGGCGCAAGCTTCTTGACGCCGAAATCGACGAGGACTCGCAGGTAATGCTGTTTTATGACGCCATCGATCGCACGCGCGGCGACATACGTCTTTTGATGGCCACCCATCTTTTAGCCGGAATGGAGAGTGAGATGGGTTTTCTTCCGAAACTGAACGGCGCCGGCATGATGGGAGACTACGGATGCAGCGCCGTCAAACAGTGGATCGGCAGCGATATAACGGATCACCACGCAATGGCGATGACGTTTGGGGGCGACGTTAGGATAGACAGCGCCATCATGCACGGCTGCCGGCCGGCCACGAGATATTACACAGTGACGAAGGCGATGGGGCCCGTCATCCTGGAGATAAACGGACGCCCCGCGCTGCAATTTATGGACGAGCTTCTGGGCGGAAGCATTCCTCCGGAGTCGTATCCATTTTTCCTTCTTTTCGGCGTTCACAGCGGGGAAAAATGGATCGCTTACGACGAAAACATCTACGCGAGCCGCCTCTGCCTCGCCATAGACCGCGAGCGCGACGGTATCGTCATGTTCGAGCCGGACATGGCTGAGGGAACCGAGTTTCAGATAATGTATCGCAGCCTCGATCTCGGCTATATGAAACCCAAGATCGATGGAATTTTCGAGCGCGTCGGGGAGAGCCGCAGACCGGTGTTCGCCCTTTATATAGACTGCGCGGGCCGGGCGGCCGGTTATGGAGGGGTCGATCTGGAAGACGCCGTAGTGCTTCAGGATACCGTCGCCGGAAGGGTTCCGGTGCTGGGAATCTATACGGGAGTCGAAATATCCGGCATCGAGGGACGACCCCGGGGACTCGACTGGACAGGCGTATTCTGTCTTTTTAGCGTGCCGGAATGAACGACGGGAGGATGTTGGAACTCGAATATCTCAGGAGGTGCTGCGAGCTCGACGCCGGCAAAATACTGGCGCTCGACGCGCAGAGTATAGCCATCAGGCAGGAGCTCGAGCTCAAACGGCGCGGTTTCGGCCTCATGGCCGAACTGGCCGCGACGTTGAGGCATGATTCCGACTACAACGGAATATTCATATCCATTTCGAAGCGCATCAACGCGGCGCTGAATATGCAGCGCACAGCCGTGTTGTTCCACGACAGGGGCAATGTATATAAACCGGCAGTATTGCAGGGCTATTCGGATATCGAGGCGCCGCTCGTCATGTCGAGACTCGTCGAGGTCGGCGCCGAGTTCATGGATCCGGCCTGTCCCGTTATGGTGACCGGCGAGGATTCGGACAACCGCCTTGCTCATGCGCGGGAGGCTTTGGGCATAAAGTATTTCATCTCCTCTCCGGTAATGGTAAAAGAAGAGATAGTGGCTATACTCGTGACGGGACGCACGGTCGAGCAGAATCCCTTTCTGTCGCGCCTCTCGAAAAACGACGCGGAGACTGTGCGGACGGTGAGCGCGCATCTTGCCGCTCTTGTAGCGTTGCAGCGAGTGGCGGAGGCCGAGGAACGCACGAAGATAATGCTCGAAGCGACCCCGATGTGCTGCGTCCTGTTGGGCGAAGACCAAAAATGTATCGACTGCAACCAGGAGGCCGTGAGGCTTTTCGGCATGTCTGGCAAGCAGGAATATCTCGACCGGTTTTACGACCTGTCGCCCGAGTTCCAGCCGAACGGCGGACGTTCTGTAGAGTTATACGCGGAAATTATAAAAACCGCGTTCGAGAGCGGATATGCCCGATTGGAATGGCTGCATCAAAAACTGAACGGAGAGCCTATTCCGGCCGAGATAACGTTCGTTCGCGTGCGTCGCGGCGACAGGTCGATCCTGTCCGGCTATACGCGCGACCTGAGGGAGCAGAAGGCCATGCTCGGCGCGATGCTCAAAAAAGAGGAGGAACTGCGGACAGCCCGCGACCTCGCCGAGAAGAACGCGCGCGCGAAGAGCGAGTTTCTGGCGAACATCTCGCACGAGATACGCACTCCCATGAACGCCATAATGGGCATGAACCGTCTTCTCGAGAACACGAGCCTCGACGGCGCGCAGCGGGAATATCTGCGCCAGGCCGCGCGCTCCACAAATCTGTTGATAAACGTCATCGACGACATACTGGTTTTTTCATCTCTCGACACGGGAAAACTGGAGCTGAAATCGGCCCCGTTCTCATTGCGCAAGTCAGTTGCCGACACGGTCGCCCTCGTCAGAGAAGAGGCCGAAGCCAAATCGCTCGAGCTCGGCTCGTCTGTCGCTTCCGAGGTTCCGGATCGTCTGACAGGCGACCAGCTGAGGCTCGAACAGGCGCTCCTCAACGTTGTCGGCAACGCCGTAAAGTTCACAAACTCCGGATCGGTGCGCATCGCCGTTTCCCTCACCGGACGCTCGGACAATAAAGCCGCATTGCTGTTCGAGGTGAGCGACACCGGCATAGGCATGACGGAGGAACAGCGGGAGAAGCTTTTTATGCCGTTTACCCAGGCCGACACGTCGAGCACGCGTAAATACGGCGGCACAGGACTCGGTCTCGCCATCAGCAAAAGCCTTGTGAATATGATGGGAGGGGATATTTGGTGCGAGACGAAAATAGACCGGGGCAGCAAATTCTTTTTTGCCGTGACGCTCGAGGCGGATTCGGGGACGGGCGAGTCCTCGCCCGGTAAGGGCGAAAGCGGAGAGGACTGTTTCGAGTCCTTACGCGATATGCGCGTGCTTATAGTCGAGGACAACGAGATAAACCAGATCATAGCGTCCGACCTTCTGGCCGAGATGGGCGTGATAACTGAAATAGTCGGCACCGGCGTCGAGGCGCTGAAGGTTTTGGACGAGGGGAACGAGTTCGACGCGGTGCTCATGGACATACAGATGCCCGAAATGGACGGCATCACGGCCACGCTCAAAATACGTGAAAATTCCAATTACAAAACTCTTCCAATAATAGCGCTCACAGCCCACTCCATGCCGGAGGACAGAGAATTGAGCCTCAAAAGCGGCATGAACGATCACATAACAAAACCGATAGATCCCCCGGTGCTCTACAAGGCATTGAAACACTGGGGCAGGAAAAAAAATAGCAAATAAGCCCGATGGGTATCGCGCGCCATGCGCATGTGATGTGTTTGCCCTGATCCGACGGCCGCATCCTTACCGCGCAACCTCGAAAACATACAATGTCGCGGCTAACTTATTAAAATGTTTGCTGTTAAATGTGGCAATATTATCGGCGTCGTTATCGCTTGCGGACGCGGCAATATAGCTGTC
>JAITOL010000210.1 GCA_031289955.1 Synergistaceae bacterium | reverse complement strand
GTTTCTCGAACGGCTCTGGTCGATGCGGCATGTGACGAATTTGAACAAGGGAAAAATATTCGTCACCGTGATATCCGGCCTGTCGAGACAGGGGCGCGAAGCTGTGCAGAGTTCCGTGGCCGTCGAGCTCGCCATGGAGAGGACAAAGCTGATCGCGCAGCTCCAGATCGAGGGGAACGTGCCGTGCCTCACCTGCGGATACGGCGACGACTGCTGGGGCAGCGGGGCGCGCAGACTGCATCCGGGACAGAAGACCTCCGCCGATCTGTGCGTGCCGGTGGAGTCGCAGCCGGTCTGGGCCGAGGCCTCCGATACCGGCGGGGTGATCCGCCGCTGGTTCAATGGAGATCTGACGGAACTGCCGGACGTCGGCCTGAAGATAGAGCAAAACCAACCGGCGTAAGAGCGCGCCGGTTTTGACGTGAGGATATATACGGGCTGGACAATCGAGGAGATAGCGGAGACCCCGATGAGCTGGAGCTGACGCAAAACGCCGACACGATCATAGACGGCAGGTTCGTCGAGTCGCTCCGCACGCTGGAGACGCCGTTTGTCGGAAGCTCGAATCAGAGGGTAATAAAGATAAGCGCCGCTGTCGTGTCGTGATTATGCCGTTTATTTTTGCTCTATTGGCGCTATAGCCAGTTTCTTCCCCAGTGACGCCAATACCTTAGTTAAAGAGTATCCTATTTCGTCTAGGCGAGAGAGAAAACCCTCTCTTTGATCTTGATCCCTACGACGCCGGCTGCTACCGCTTTGACTATGCTGGTCGGGATGAACGGCAGCACGCAGGCGGTGAACGCGATGTCGAGCCCCTTGCCGGTCACAGCCGTAAAAAATATCATGCCGACTATGTAGTTGACGACGGTTCCGGCCGCAATCCCGGCGACGAGGGGCCATTTGCCCTTGTCCGAGCCGAACCCTATCAGCCATGCCATGAGCGGGAACGATATTATGAAACCTCCCGTCGGGCCGAGGACTATCCCGAGTCCGCCGGTGAAACTCGCGAACACGGGAATTCCGATAATCCCCAACATCACGTAGATGAGCGTCGATAAAAATCCTTTTTTAGCGCCTAGCATTACGCCGGCGAGCGATATCGCGAACGTCTGCATCGTCATCGGCACGCCCAGGGGCATCGGTATGCTTATCTGAGCCATTACGACGGTCAGCGCGGTGAAAAGCCCTATGTGGCATATGTCATTTGTGTTGAGTTTTGCGTCATTCATAATATTTTGATCTCCCTGATGTCAATCTTTTCAATAAATTTTTTTACGTGAGAAGTCTATCATATCCAGGAGGGCGACGCCTGCGCCTTATATCGATTTTTTGACGGCTATCGCCGCGCGTTCGGCCCGCGTAATGGCCTCTTCGGCGGTCCAGCCGAGCCTGATCGTTATCGATATTGTGCGCGACACTATCTCGTCCGACTTGAAGACGCGTTTCGAGTAGTCGGGCATTCCGTTTAAAATGTCCGAGCTCACCGGGGCCGCGAATTTTCTCCCTTTGAAATGTTCCCAGTTGCGGATGTAGTGCCAGTTGTTGTCGTACCAGTGGAAGGTTCCCTCAGTTCCGGATTCCTTGAGAGCGCGCGCGGCCCTTCGGGCCGAGGCCTCGTCCGGCGCGAAGAACGACACGAACGTCGCGCTGTCGCCGTCGGGGTCCGCGAGCGTGCGGAAGCGTATGTCCGGTATCGCGGAGAGCGCCTCTTTGAACGCGCGTTTGTTCGCCCTCTGACGCTCCAGGAAATTTTCGAGTTTAGCGATCTGAGCGAGGCCGATTGCCGCGTGGAGCTCGGATATGCGGTAGTTGTAGCCGCAGAAAAGGTGCCCCTCCGCGCCCCGGTCGCCCTTCGTGTGGTCGTGACCGTGGTCGTGGTACATATCGGCCCGTTCGTAGATCTCCCGGCTGTTTGTGACGACAGCGCCGCCCTCTCCGCACGTCACTATTTTATTGAAGTCGAACGAGTAGCACCCGGCGTCGCCTATCGTTCCGACGGCCGCGCCCTTGTACGACGCGCCGAACGCCTGACACGCGTCCTCCACGAGATATAGGTTTTTCTCGCGGCAGATGGCGGCCAGGTCGTCGAGCCGCGACGCGGCCCCGCACATATGGACGGGCATCACCACTTTCGTTCGTGGCGTTATCGCCTCCAGCACCGACTCGGGCGACAGGCATAGCGTGTCGTCTATCTCCGCGAATACGGGAGTGGCGCCGGCCGCCATTATCGACTCGAACGTCGCGACGAACGTGAACGGCTGTATTATGACCTCGTCGCCCGCCCCAACTCCCAGCGCGGCCAAGGTCGTAGTCAGGGCGGCAGTGCCGTCCGCCACCATCAGAACGTGCGCCGCGCCGGTCTTTTTCTGAACGGCGTGTTCCAGCTCGCGCGCCTTCCAGCGGTCGCGCCGTGCGCCATCGAAGCCGTAACGCATCAATACGCCGGTCTCCATGACCTCGTCTATATGCCTCTTCTCGTTTTCGTCGAATAATTCCCAACCGGGCATCAGTATCCACCTCTTTGTTTTATGTAGTGTGTAAATTCGCGGACGTCGTCCGGAGTGTCTATCTCTATGCTGTCAGTTTCGGTTTTTACGCATTTTATGGTTTTCCCGTGTTCCAGCATCCTCAGCATTTCGAGGCTTTCGGCCCGTTCGAGAGGGGTCTGATCCCACGAGGCGAATTCAAACAGCGCGTCGCGCCTCCATGCGTAAGGCCCGATATGCTTGAAGCGTTCGGTCGTGACTGATTTTGGGTCGCGGACGAACGGGATCGGGCATCTGCTGAAATAAAGCGCCCTTCCCTCGCGGTCGAAGACCATCTTGACTATCGAATCGCGCGTGACTTCCTCCGGTTTGTCGATCACTTTGGCAAGAACTACCAGGCCGATATCGTCACCGCTTTTGAGGGCTTCTATCATCGGATCGATCACCGAGGCGGAAACAAGCGGATCGTCGCCCTGTACGTTCAACACAAATCGCGACGGCACGCGCCGCGCCACCCAGGCGACCCTGTCGCTGCCGGTGGGCAGTTCGGCGGGCGTCATCATCGCGGTTCCTCCGGCGCGCTCCACGACGGACGCTACGCGCTCGTCGTCGGTCGCGACTATAGCCATATCGACGTTTTTGCTGCTTCGCGCCCCGTCCAAGACCCACAGCACGAGTTCTCGCCCCGCGAGTTTAATGAGCGGTTTTTCCGGGAGCCTCGTGCTTTTCAGCCGAGCCGGTATCACGGCCAGCGTTTCAATGTCCGGCATATATGACGCCACCTCCGGCGAATAAGCATATCACTATTATCACGAAAAAACAAAACGGAAGTCCGCGGTCGTTCTGGAATCCGCGCGCTTATGGCGTTATAATCGCTTTATTAAGGAAGGATCGGCTCGCGGGTATGATTCGCGGCATTAAGACCTGTCTGTGAATGTGAATCGTGTCGGAGGCGGCAGCACAATTTAGCGGTAGTCTGATTCTGTAGGAGGTTGTTGTTGCGATGCGAACCGTTGCGGAGCTTTGCAAACCACGCGAGAGCGTATTTCTCGATACCACGAGGGATG
This sequence comes from Synergistaceae bacterium, assembly GCA_031289955.1. Classification (GTDB taxonomy): domain Bacteria; phylum Synergistota; class Synergistia; order Synergistales; family Synergistaceae; genus JAIRKI01. Next base: position 4,428 of record JAITOL010000210.1, on the reverse strand, counting down.
ACGTCCTGAATTTGAGCGACTTGATTGAAAATAAGATCGACGAGGGCAGGTTCTTCGGGGAAAATTTCAAGACCAAAGGCATGGAAATACTGTTCGAGATCGCGTTCAAGCGTTTTTCCGGGAAATCCGACACCGGCGTAATCAAATTGACCCAGGCAATGGGCGGCGGCAAAACGCATAATATGCTCGCTCTCGCCCTGCTCGCCAAAAGCTCCGAATGGCGCGCGAAAATACTCGGCGACGAGTTTGGCGGCGTCGGGGAAATCAAAGTTGTGGCGTTTTCCGGCAGGGAAAATCCATCGTTTGGCATTTGGGGCGCGATTGCCGAACAGCTCGGGAAAAAAGATTTTTTCGCCGACTTGTATTCACCGTTGCGCGCTCCCGGTGAAAGCGCGTGGATCAATCTCCTCAAGGGAGAAAATATATTGTTGTTGCTGGACGAACTGCCGCCGTATCTCGAGAACGCGAAATCCGTTATGGTCGGCAATTCCGATCTTTGCCAGGTGACTATCGCGGCGCTGTCCAATTTATTTACCGCGCTCGGCAAGGCACAGCTTTCAAACGTCTGCCTCGTTTTTTCAGATTTGAGGGCAGCTTACGAATCCGGAAGCAAACTGTTACAATCCAGCTTCAAGGAGCTGGAGAACGAGGCCAACCGCAGCGCCATCAATCTGGAGCCGGTCGCGCTCAATTCCGATGAAATATACGACATACTGAAAAAAAGGCTGTTCGAGGAATATCCGCGGCAAAATTCCGCGGCCGTCAACGAGATAGCGATGGAGTACAAAGACGCGCTCGCCGGGGCGGGCAAATCGGGCTTGACCGGCTATGCCGGAGAGACGGTTTTTGCGGGGATCAAAGACTCTTATCCATTTCATCCGTCCATCAAGGATCTTTACGCGCGTTTCAAGGAAAACCCCGGATTTCAGCAGACGCGGGGGCTTATCAAATTGATGCGTCAGGTCGTTCGCGGGTTTTATGATAACGGCCATGCCGATAAAAAGCGCCTCGTCAATGTTTTTGACGTCGATTTGAACGACCGAAACATGCTGAGCCTGATAAAACAGATCAAGCCGTCCCTTGAGGCCGCTATAAGCCACGATATAGCGCAGAACGGCAAATCCGTGGCGGAAGAGATCGACGAACAAAATAGCCTTCGGAACGAGCGATACGCGCAAGACGCCGCGAAGCTCCTGTTGTTGTCGTCCCTCAATGAAACCGCGCTTGGCCTGCAAGGGCTGACGGATTCCGAAACCCTGGGATTCCTCTGCGAGCCCGGAGTTGACCTGAATAACCATAAGAAGGCGCTGGAGGAGCTCAAGACGGGGTGTTGGTATCTGAAGGCGGACAACAGAGGCCGGTATTACTTCCAAAACGTGAAGAACATGGTCGCGAATATGAACAGCCTCGTCGACTCATACTCCAACGAAAACGCGCGGAAAGAGCTGCGGCGCTTCCTGGAGGAGAATTTCAAGCCGACTCTGAAGAGCTGCTACGAACGGATATTTGTCCTTCCGGCTGTCGACGAAATATCGCTCGACACGAATAAGGTCTCTCTCGTCATATTCGAGCCCTACGCGGGGACCGGGCTTCATCCTGATTTGCGGGATTTTTATGAAAACGCGGCGTATAAAAATCGCATCATGTTTCTGTCGGGGCAGCGCAACGTAATGGAGAAGCTCTATACGAACTCCAAGCGTCTCACCGCTATAAAACATATCATCGGCAGCATGAAAACCGAGCATGTCTCCGAGACCGACCAGCAGTACAAGGAGGCCGAAAACCAGCGGGATAAGGCGACGACGGCGTTGCTGCAGACGATCCGCGAGACGTTCGTCACCATCTATTACCCAACTAAAAACGGCCTCGCCACGGAGGACTTCAAGCTGGAATTCGCGGCAAACTCATTCAAGGGCGAGGATCAGGTCATTAAAGCGCTGACATCGACCATGAAATTTGAGGATTTCAGCTCGGAGGACGCGTTTATCGACAACCTGCGCAAAAAATGCGAGGCGAGGATTTTCACCCAAAAAGAGATGCCGTGGAGCCAGATTCAGGAACGCGCCGCCACCGAGGTCCAGTGGCAGTGGTATCACCCGTCGCAGATGGACGAACTTAAAAAAATATGTTTCAAGAAGGATAAATGGCGCGAGACCGGCGGATATATAGTCAAAGGCCCGTTCGAGAAGGAACCTACGGACGTAGCCGTCGAACAGATGAACTATGACGAAAAAACCGGGGAATTCACCTTGAAGGCGCGTCCCATTCACGGTAACGTCGTCTATTGGGATATCGGCGCGGCGCCAACATCCGCGTCCGGCGTGGCGGGCAACGTTTTTGTGACTTATGAGCCGATGCTGAATTTTATTTGCGTGGACACTTCAAAGGACGACCCACACCCGACCGGCAAGGTCAGGGAGTTTATAGGGTCGGTTCCGCTGAAACACGAGCAGAGGCATAGCGTGAACGGCAATGTGCTGGAGATGAAGACTCACAATGACTACGAAATCAGATACACTACGGACGGATCCAACCCGAAAGAGAGCGGCGGTTTGTATACCGGGGAGATCGTTCTGCCCGCCGATTGCCGCTTCGTCAGCGCGGTTGTGCTGTATAAAGGAAAAGTCGTCGAGGAAAAAGTGATTCCGATAAGCGCGGCGGCGCAACGAAAAGAAATTGTGATAGACGACCTCAAGCCTCTGGCGTACACGATGAACTCTCAAAAAAAGTGCGGCGACACCGAGAGCGCCTATTTGGAATTTGCCGGGCTAAAATCTCTCCCTGGTACGCTCATCAGGCATTTTACCGTCATCATATCCGAGAAGGACAACCCGGACAACTACATGGAGATCACCACGGCAAGAGTTCCCTGGGACGCCGGCAGCTTGCAGGCCGCCGTCGACCTCATCCGCGATTCCGCGTTTAAGGACAGGGACGTCGTCGTTCAGCTGGAGTACAAAACAGTTTTATTCGCAGGCGGAGAACAGTTCAAACGGTGGATAGAGCATAACAAACTCGACCTGAGCCTGATCGAGAAGCAGGGCGAAATCAAGCAATGAGCCGCAAGGGAATCACGTATGGTTTTGGGGTGGATCCGACGCAGAGCGTAAACCATTTTTATGTGCTGCCGCCAGATAAAGGCGAAGCGTCGGGCGCGCCGGTTCAGATTTACGAGCGATACGGATGGACGGACGCAGTCGAGCAGGTTTTGGAGCGCAGCGACGTGCTGCGGCTTGAAATATCGAAGCACAAGTGGAAACTGGTGAACGGCGACCTCGCCGCCGAGTTCAACGCGCGGCTCAAAAAAGACGCCCACAAAATTGGTAAATTCGCGGCCTACGGAGGCACTCCGGTGGAAAAACTGTTCGGCAAAGAGCTGATGGTTCTGCTGTGGGGCATAGAGGACAGCGACCCGTCCGTCATCCCGACCGCGATCCGCAACTGGAAGGGGCTGATGCCGGAGGAGCGCTGGTGGCTTTATACCATGACCAACGCCTCGACCGGGCACATGAAGGATAAAAAGGGCTGGCGCGCGGCGCTGCGTTACGCGCTCTGCGAGAACCCGGTAATTGAACGTCAAACGATGCTCTTTGACGTTTTGGACGAGGAGACAAAGCGATGACTATGTCGTTTATCGAAAGACAATTTCCGGTCTCGAAGTTGAGCAAGGAGAGCTATAAAGAGCGTAAAGCAGGCGCAAGTCAAACTCTTACCGGACTTGGCAAATGGTGGGGCCGCAAGCCTCTCGTGCTGGTTCGCGCCGCAATCCTGGGGTGCCTTATGCCGGCGAGCGATAAACCGAAGCGCGACATGGAAATTTTCCTCAAGATTATGAGCATGGACGATTCCGGCCTGTGGCAAAGGCATATGCAATGGGCAAATAAAAGTGACGGTTATTGGCAGGAACGCAAAAATGAATTACTTTCTGGATTTGACGACCTCGGCTACGACGAAAAGCTGAATGGCTGTGTTCGTCCTGAGCAATTTGAACGTCCCTTTGACGATTTTGCTTGGGACGAGATTAACCACCACTTAAAAACGAACGCTCATACTCTGCAAGAATTGGTGCGTCAACTTGCTGAAAAGCGTTTCGGCAAGAACGCTGTTATTGGCGATTGCTTTTGTGGTGGCGGTTCTATTCCGTTTGAAGCGGCGCGAATGGGGCTTGACGTATTCGCTTCCGACCTAAACCCTATAGCGGGACTTTTGACGTGGGCATCGCTAAATATCTGCGGCTCAAGTGAAACCGAACTCGCTGAGATTAAGAAGTTTCAACAAAAGGTATATGATTCGGTTGACAAGGAAATCATCAAACTCGGTATCGAGCATAACGAGAATGGCGACCGCGCTGTGGCGTATTTATACTGCGTTGAAGCAGTTTGCCCTGAGTGTGGTGCGCTTGTGCCTATGGCTCCCTCGTGGGTTATC
>JAITOL010000167.1 GCA_031289955.1 Synergistaceae bacterium | reverse complement strand
CCGTCGCACAGCGTTGGATCCAGGAGCGTGACCGGCTGATTGCAGATCAATTGGAGCAGCCGGAGGGATATTTCATCGACGTTGCCCAAAAACAGCCTCAGTTTGTAGCCCATATTCCTCAACGCCGCAGCTATGAGCACTCCTGACATTATTTTTCCTGGACGTTGTTCGTCGGCAATTATGAGTCGCGGGAGATTCAAGATTACGCCTCCTGGTTCCACAAAAAATGATATGATGGTATAGTTTACCACATAATCAAACGCGTCACACGCGACGACTGTGGGAGAAGGGGGAATAATATTGAATCTGCCGGCCGAAGATTACGGAACTTTCTCTGCCGAGGGCTATTTCCGCGGGAATGATACCATAATCGGGGCGGGGCGCTGCGGCGGTAAAGCGAAGGGACTCGCTTACGCCAGTCTCGCGTTGGCCGGTTCGCCGCTCGAAGAAGTCATAGGTTTCCCCGATCTCACCATAGTGCTGTCGACCGAGATATTCGACGATCACATAGCGCATAGCGGCCTTTTATCGCTCTATGACGAAGACGACTGGGATCGCGCGCGCGACGCGCTCGACCAGACGTTGTTTTCTCCCCCGATAAAGTTTGAATTGGAACGCCTGCTCGACCGCTTCGACGCCATAGGCTCGCCGCCGCTCGCCATCAGGTCGAGCTCTCTGCTGGAGGATTCGACGACCCTCGCTTTCGCCGGCAAATACCAGACGTGTTTTTCCCCAAACTGCGGATCGAGGGGCGAACGCTACGACGCGCTCGAACGGGCGATCCGAAATGTGTTCGCCTCCGTCTTCAATCCGTCGGCCAGGGCATATCGCGATAAACACGGCAAAGCCCACAGAGAGGAATCTATGGCTGTGATGATCCAGTCCGTCTCCGGGAAAAAACATGGGGGTTATTTCTATCCGGAGCTGGCGGGCACGCTCTTTTCGCGCGTCTTCAGACGCCCGAACCCGAGGATAAAAAAAGAGGACGGGCTCATGAGGCTCTGTTTCGGGCTTGGCACCAGGACGGTCGATCGTTGCGCCGCCCGGACATTTTACCTCACAAATCCGTCGCTGCGCCCCGAAGGCAGTCTCCCGTCCCGGATAGCCGAGGCGAGCCAGGAGTATTTCGATTACATAGACACCGAGCATGGCGCGTTCCTCACGGGATCCCTTTCCATGTTCGGTCGGTTTCTGCAGAAAGAACACAAAAATTACGGCGTATACGTGCAGAACTACGGCGACGACTTTCTGTACTCGACGATGGCCGATCCGGAGGTTCCTGTGCGCCCGATATTTTCGTTCCCGGAGCTGCATGTGCGGGAGCGCGGGCTGTTCGATACCGCCAAGGCGCTTCTGAGGCATATGGAGGGCACGGCGGGATTTCCCGTCGACATAGAATTCACGTACGAGACGGAACCGGAGAAGCGGCTCCGCGTCCTTCAGATGCGCCCGCTGGCATCGTATGATGAGCTGGGCAAGGTGGAACTGCCGGACGTTCCCGATGAGCGGGTGATTTTCATGGGCGACCGGATGGTGAGCAACGGCATGCTCGAAGGCGTGACGCGTCTCGTATATGTCGACGCCAAACTCTACAAGAGCAACTGGGATCCCTCCGGCGCGGCCCGCGCCGTTGGGGAGATAAACAAAAAACTCGCCGGAACGAAGTATATTCTGGCCGGCCCGGGCAGATGGGGCAGCCGTAATCCGGCGCTGGGCGTGCCGATCAGGTATGACGAGATATGCAACTGCGGCGTTCTCGCCGAAATAAGCGTGCCGGATCTCAATTTTTCGCCGGAGCTGTCGTTCGGAACCCACTTTTTCCTGGATATGGACTGCGACGGCATTCTATATCTGCCCGTGTTCGGCAGGCAGGGCGGCAACAGATATAACACGGCATGGCTCGACTCGATGCCCTATGAAGTGGGAGGACATCCTGCCCTTCGCATATACAAGGGCTCTTTCTCCGCCTATCTCGACGGAGAGATCGAATCGGGCATAATTATTTCGTCCTGAATATCTGATCGAATTGTTTCTTTCAGCTATATATTAATATGGTAAATGTTGTGGAAAATTTTGCCCGGAGGCGCCTGTTATTGAAAAAAATAATATGTTTTCTCTTGTTGTCATTGTTGCCGCAAGTATCGTTTGCCTATGCCGGCGAGGAGTATATGGCGGATCCGGGCGCGGAACCCGCCGATTTCAGGGGTATAAAGTGGCAGCAGGCTCTGATCGGCCTGCCGGATATGGTGGAGCAGTACCGGGAAGAGGACGGGAGCCGGATAACGTGCCGAAGAAAAAACGAGGATCTGACGTTTGGCAGCGCGGAGCTCGATAATATAGAATATATCTTCGTCGACGGAAAGCTGTCGATGGTGGCGGTCGTGGCGAAGGGCGACAAAAACAAGGCGGCTCTTTTGGATAGCGCCCACGAGATGTTTGGCCGTGAGACATTGCTCAACGGAGACGACTACATGTGGCGCTTCACCGATGTGGCGATAATGTTCAGCCCTGAGCCGGACGACCAGTCCGTGCTGTTCTATCAGTATATAGGTTTTCTGAAGCGTCGTTGAGCGGAGCGCGTCGCAATAAAAATAACAGAATAACGTTTCTCATACGCGCCATTCTCATCACTGCGGCCGTTCTGCTGTCGGCCGTCGAGATACCGAGTTTTTTTTCAGGCGACGACGGGTTTGTCATGTACGCCTTCGATGTGGGACAGGCGGATTCCTTTCTGTTTCGTCTGCCGGGCGGAGAGAATGTGCTCGTCGACGCCGGAACCAAAAAATCGGGGGCAACCCTTGTGTCCCGCCTTCGAAATCTCGGCGTAAGGAAAATAGACGTATTGGTCGCGACCCACCCTCACGAGGATCACATAGGAGGCATGGTCGACGTCATAAATGCGTTCGAGGTTGGGCGTTTCTGGGACAGCGGATATAATCACGGTTCCGAGGCGCAGCGCTCCATGCTCGACCGCCTGCGCAACGGCCACATACCGTTCGAGCGTCCGAAGGCGGGATACGGCGAGTTGTTTGGGGATGTGGCTGTGGAAGTGCTCGCGCCGGCTCAAGTTATCAGGGGAACCGCGAGCGACGCCAACAACAATTCGATCGTTTTGCGCGTGACGTATGGCGGAGTCTCTTTTTTGATGACCGGCGACATGGAGCGCGATGAGCGCCGAACCATCGCGCGGTTTCCCAGGGCTTCGGTTCTCAAGATGGCCCATCACGGCAGCTCGAACGGCATCGACGAGCGGATGATGCGTGAAGTATCCCCTGATATCGTCATTTTCAGCTACGGAAAGGGCAACTCATATGGACATCCTCATCGCGAGGCCATGAGCCTGGTGCAAAAATATAAACCTCACAGTTTCAACACCTCTGATGGGGAGATAAAAATCAAGACAGACGGGCGCACTGTTACAGTGGAACAGTGATGGTGGTTGCCTTCATATCTTCGAGGGGGCATTGTATGCGGTATGCGATATTTTTTGTGGACAGGATAATGGGCGGCTTGGCGACTCTCCTGCCGGGAGACGGGGAAGGTTCGGTGACGATACCGCTCTTTTGTCTTCCCGGCGCAAAAGAGGGCGACTGGCTGCGCGCGTCGTTCGAGATCGACCTCGATAAGAAGGGCGAAATGACGCGCGAAATTGACGCGTTGATGGATGAATTGGAAAAATAAACGATTTTATAGAAATCCTCACTGTACAAATCGAGGAGTCTATATGATAATATAAATGAGAATTATTATAATTCTCATTTATGGTATGTTTTGGGGGAGTTCACTTGCTTACAGTAGATATGGGAATCCAATATTTGCAGGGCGCCGGCGCCAAGGTTACAGCGACTCGTATTGCGATCATGAGGTCGCTCGAGAATCGGAAGGATCATCCGTCGGCGGAGCAGCTCTTTTTGGAGCTGAAGCCGTTTTACCCCACTCTTTCAATCGCCACGGTTTACAGTACGGCACAGTTGCTGGCCAGGGGTTCGATGCTCCGCATCCTCTCCATCGACGAAAAGAAGGTTTATTTCGATCCCAACATGGAGGCCCATGGTCATTTCATGTGCAGGAGCTGCAAGCGTGTGTTCGACATACCGGTCAGTTTTAATTTAATGAAAACCGAGATGCCGGGCGAGGTCGCGTCGGTCGAGTACGGGGAGATATTTTACTACGGCCTCTGTTCAAAGTGCGCGTGATTTCTGTCATTCTCGCTGCGGCGGGAGTGATGATGGTTTCCGTCCCGTTTTTATGGTGTCGCCGAAGGGGAGAGGATCCGGAGGAATACGGCATTTCGTGGAGGGTTTCGCGGCATAATTTTGCCGAGTGCTTCGTCGCGACGGTTGTAATTCTGGCCTCTCTTACCGTAATATCTCTAAATTGGCCGGGAGAATATCTTCCGAGGCGCCTGCCGATGCGAAACGCGCTCGATCTGGCGTCCTCGGGAATCGCGGCGGCGGTGATAGAAGAGATATTTTTTCGCGGCTGGCTGCAGCCGATGTTTCGCAAAACTATGGGCGCGGTGGCGTCCATAGTTTTGACGAGCGCCATATTCGCCGCCTCGCACGTTTTTGTAGCGCGGGCGGTTTTTATATTTGCCGTATTTTTCCCCGGTTGCGTCATGGGTATTTTAAGGGAACGTCACGGAAATATAGCCACGTCCACGTTGTTTCACGCTTCGGGCAACCTCTGGGCTGTGTGGTTTGTGCCTCTCAATTTCCCCGCGCTTCAGGAGTTGATTGGCAAACTGTCCTCATGGGGGTGATTTAAAGATGATCAATAAAATTATCGCGTCAGCCGCGGTGGCGTTTGCATTATTGTCCGCTCCCGCTTCCGCGTCTTCGCCTCGCCATCTTTACAATATTTATATACCGTTCGAGAGAGGCGCCGAAGTGCGGGCGGTGATGCCGGACGGATCGGAAAACACGCTCGGGCGCGTCGTCGATCTGCCGGAGCGCACGAGATGGCCGAGCTACACGGCGAGCGCATGGGGCCATCCTGGTTCAGTGACCGCTTCGGCGGTGAATGCCGTGCACATATTGATAAGCGTGGAATCGGGACAGGGGCGAACGATGAGCGTGCTGCCGCGTGAAACGATAGCTCCGGCCGCCGGACCCGGCGCGGCTGTCGTGCTCGATTGCGGGGGCGGTACATCGTTTTTCGGTGCGTGGGCGCCTCCGGCCGGGACGAAAATCACCGTCGAGTCGCCCGACGGGTCGTCGCGTCCGCTCGAAGAGCGCCTGCCTGAAGAGGGCGATGTGCTGGTGTTCAAGGTGATCGAGGAGGATACGCCCTATATGGTCGACTTCGAAAACAGGCCCGGGGGACGCGTCATAGCGTGGAGCTCTTCCGGAGCTCGAGCGATAGCGCGCGTCATAAGGCCGCTCGGAGGCGTCGGGCGATTCGAGGGAACCCTGTATCAATGGGACAGCAGGATTCGCGCGAATCATTCCGGAGTGATAGACATCAGCACATCGAATTACGGCGTTATCGGAGGGTTTCAGATAATCCCGTGGGATCACGCGCTTAAATCGAAAGAAATGCAGGGCGCGTGGAATATGACGCAATGGATGATCATAGGCCCGTCCGATGCCGAATCCATGATGGGCGGCACTGAGCCTCTCTTTGCGGGAGGACTCGTTCCTGGCCCATCGCGGGGCGAAAAACTGTGGGATGTTTGGTCGACCTACGGCAGAAAGTCGCTGGTATTGGCGCGGATTGACGGCGGCGGATGGACGAAATTGCCGGAAGAGCGCGGTAAAATAGATGACGCCCTGAAGTCCGTGACTCATCTGAGGATTTATTTTCCCGAGACCGGAGAGCCCCTGATATAAAACCCCGGCCTTCTGCGGGAGACCCAGCTCCCCCATGGCGCCCGAAGAGGTTTGTTTACCGCTGCTTCCTTCCGGACCTGACGGGATTCACAATTCTTCGCCGCACGGGACTGAGCCTCCGGCTGAAAGCCGGGACGTTGCTATCCTAACACTCTTTACCGGTCATTGCAAGCGGAGAAAAAGCTATTCGCGCGAGACGGACTTCGACCACATAATTTTTCGCTTGAATGATTTTTTATTACGCATGGCGCCGAAATTCAATAAAAATGTGCAAATGGCGTCTCATTGTGCTATTATAAGAGTAATGGGGCGGTTTCCGTCGATGTCAAATTTATTTTGAGTTTTCCATATAACCGGGGAGATTAATTTGAACTACGATCCTTTCATCTACAGATATACTTCCAGCAGGAATCTCGTGTACGGTTCACGCGGTATGGTGGCTACCTCCAACCCTCTCGCCGCGGCGGCCGGGATGGATATTTTAAAACGGGGCGGCAACGCCATCGACGCCGCTATAGCTACGGCTGCCGCTCTGGCTGTCGTTGAGCCGATATCCAACGGACTGGGGAGCGACGCTTTCGCCATAATCTGGAACGGAGGCCGGCTGCACGGCATAAACGGAAGCGGACGTTCGCCCGCTTCGCTCAGCAGGAAAATGCTGAAGTCGAAAGGTTTTGACGGCGTGCCTCGCTTCGGCTGGCCGGCCGCTACTGTCCCGGGGGCGCCCGGGACGTGGGCCGAGTTGTCGTCGCGAATGGGGCGCGTGCCTCTCGCGGAGGCGCTCGCTCCGGCGGTCGAGTATGCGCGGGGAGGATATGCCGTATCGGTCAACGTATCGCGATTCTGGAAGAGAGCCTGCCGGGAGTTTGCGGGTCTCGTCGGAGCGGAACACGCGGGGTGGCATGGCTTGTTCGGTCACGGAGGAAACGCTCCGGAGCCTGGCGAGCTGTTCCGTTCTCCCGATATGGCCCGTACCATCGAGGCCATTGGGGCTACTGACTCCGCAGATTTTTACTCGGGAGAAACGGCCGGAGAGATAATAAAGTTTTCCGACCTGACCGGAGGCTTTTTCTCGCGTGAGGATCTCGGGGCGTTCAAGCCCGAGTGGGTGCGGCCGATACGCGTCAATTACAAGGGTTATGACGTGTGGGAGATGCCTCCGAACGGGCAGGGAATCGTCGCGCTGTTGGCGCTCAATATATTGAGCGGGTTCGATTTTTCGCGCCACGACTCGCCCGATACCGTGCACAAGCAGGTGGAGGCCCTTAAGATGGGCTTTGCGGACGCGGCCCGGTATGTCGCCGATCCCTCGTCCGCCGATATGCCTATAGATGATCTGTTGTCGGCTTCATACGCGGAGGCAAGGCGAAATGAGATTGGTTCAGGCGCCTCGTCATTCGCGTCCGGCGATCCGCACTCCGGGGGCACCGTTTATCTCTGTACGGCGGACGGAGAGGGAAACATGGTTTCATATATACAGAGCAATTTCAGGGGGTTCGGGGCCGGCATAGTGGCGCCGGGTTCCGGTATATCCTTCAACAACAGAGGATTGTGTTTTTCTTTTGCGCCGGGGCATCCGAACGAATTGGCGGGCGGTCGCCGTCCCTATAACACGATCATGCCTGGTTTCATCACTAAAGACGGCGCGCCGCTGGGCCCGTTCGGCGTCATGGGCGCGTATATGCAGCCGCAGGGACATGTGCAGGTCGTGATGAATTGCGTCGATTTCGGCATGAATCCTCAGGAGGCCCTCGACGCGCCGAGATGGCAATGGACCGGCAATCTCGGCGTTTCGTTCGAGCCGGGATTTTCAAATTCCGCAGTGCGGAGCATTGGGGAAATGGGGCATGATGTGACTGTGGCGTCAGATTCTTATGAATTTGGCAGAGGGCAGATTGTTTGGAGGACGCAATCCGGTGGTCTGATCGGCGCTACGGAACCCAGGACGGACGGATGCGTCGAGACGTGGTGAAGTTTAATTTTCGTGTTGTTTATATATTTGATTAGTCTTTTATCGATTTTTTTTATTTTGCTCGGGAGATTTCTTGACAAGATCAGTGCATCGTGGTTATATCCATAGTATAATAGAAAATAATTGAAAGCGCTGACGCGCTGTTACGCAGATACACTACGACCGAGGGGGCACAAAGATGGCATTATTGGGAGGGAAAGAGGGTAAAACTAGAGCTGGCCTCTTTATCTTTGGGGGAATGATGCAGTATGTTGTACTCTCGAGGCAGAGCGGAAAGACATATCGGCTTGAGGAGTGTATAGACGCCCCATACGATACCGGCGCCATGGGAGGGGAAATATTTTCCAATCAGGAGGTTATCGAGGATAACCTTAAAGTCCTGAAGAAGCAGGTTGGCCGGAAGTGGGCTGATCGCGTCTATGCCGCCATCCAGTCGAAGGATGTCCTCCTGCGAACCGTCGAGCTGCCTCAGATGGATCTGGCGGATGTGAAGGAGTCATTCCGCTTCGAGTTCGATAAATTTTTCCCCATCCCAGTGGACGAGGCGATTTATGATGTGGCGCTAGTGGATCGGCCAGGAGGCGAAGACGACGTCGTGGCGAGCGCTCTGACCCAGTGCATCGCGTCGGCCGTTCGTGTCGCGACCGTCGAGAACCTCATGATGGCGGCTTTCAAGCATGGTCTCAAGCTCAGCGGCATAGAGCCATCCCCTGTCGCCATGCTCAGGTGTCTGATGGGGCCCGGTTTCCCGTCGGGTTTTAACGTCTATGCTCTCGCGGGCCTCGTAAGCAGCGTCATAATAGCGAGTTACAGAGATAATGGGATTGTTTACAGAAACACGACTCAGGCTTTCGCGGCCGACGACCCATCCGGACGAAACGTGGCGAACTTCACTCGTGACCTTCAGGCCACGATAAAATTCGCTACCACTCAGATGCGGGGTTTTGTGGCCGACAAGGTATACATAGGCGGTTATGGCCTTACCCACTCCCAGTCTCTTAAGGCGAGCGTGGAGGATATGGTGAACTCGCCTGTGGAAACGGTAAATCCATGGGAGTTATGGACCATAGGGAATCAACCAAAACAGACCTATGGCTGGGAAGCCGCGCTTGGCCTGGCTCTCAGGCCGTCGGAGGTGAGATAGCGCAATGCAGGTTATTTTCGATCTAAGGCCGCCATTTCTGGTACAGCATCAGGCACAGAGGGTGGATATAGCCAGAGTCCTGAGCGTGGTGCTTTTTCTGGTTTTTATCATATTCTCCTTCTATAACATAGGCTACACCGCGATAAATTATCTGGATGTGAGGAGAGATCTCACCGACGCGACGGGGGAGCAGATGTCCGTAAGGGATCAGTTGGCGGGCCTCGCTGATTCAATCCAACAGGCGCGGAATATCAAGGACAGCGTTGTGGTATATCTCAATTTTTCCAGGGAGGAACTGCCGGTTGTCGAGTTCATGAAAGCGCTGGAGGACACGGTTCCGCCAGGACTCAAGATAGCTAACCTCGATGTGAGGCCAGGCAATGTGGTCTTGTCCGGTTCCGCCGCTTCGGATAACGAGATAAACACATTCATCGCGAACCTCGACACTGACGCGATGAAATACATCATAACGACGGTCGGTTCGCCCACCACTACGAAGTCGGTGTTAGGCTCGAAGCAGATAGCTGATTTCAGGGTGAGCTGCGCAATCAGGGCAATACTTGATATAGCCGCCAACGACCCAAGCCTGAATCAAATAACGACGGTTTCTCCTGAAGGGGTGAGCGGTCAATGACGCCTGAGAAACAGCATAAAATGTATGGAGTGTTGATGTTTTTTGTAGTCGTTCTTCTGCTGGCGGCCCAAGTCATGCTGCAGTATACGCTGAAGGGCGCGAGCGAGCAGCTGGTGTCCATCCGTACGAGTCTGGCGGAGGATCAGAAAAAATTCTCATCCCAGCGCACGCTCAATGAGCGCTATCAACCGTTCAAGTCGCTCGCGACCGGACATAACGGCACGGAGCGACAGTTTCCGGTCAATGGGCGCGAGCTCTATGCGGCGCTTGACGCCGTCATGAAGCACTATTCGATAGAGTTCACCAACAACGATACGAACAATCAGGGCAGCGGGAATTTTACCCTTTCGGTATCGTTTACCGGATCGTACTACAACGTCATAAAGGCTCTTGCCGCCATAAGAGAGAGTCAGTACATAATGAGAATATCGGACATAAGGATCAGCGCCGCCGAAGGCACAACAGTAAGGGGCTCCATGAACATATTCAGTACGGCAAAGAGCAGCTAGGGGAGGTTCTTTTTATGGCTGAAGTAAAAAAAACGACGGCGGCCTCATCCAGAAGCAAACAGACGCAAAGGATGGGGGAGCCAGCTTCAAGGAAACTGATTCGAATCGTTTTGTTGATAGCTTGTTGTGCCGGCAGCGTTTATTTTTTCTTGACGACCATGCAGATGCTTGATGATACGAAAAATAATATTGTCAATGTTCAGTCGGAAGGAATGACGCCCGATCCTGAAGTTGAGCAGGAAAAGCAGGTGATAGCCGCTGCGGAGGTTGGGCTGGCTAACTTGAACAAAGCCTCCAGTCAGGCGATGCGTATCGCGTCCATTGCGGAGTCTCAGGGCAACTACCCTATCGGTCCTCCGACGCAGGTGATTCCCCAGGTGGTATCGATCGCCCCGGGCGGGGAAGTTATCGCCGAGCCCGATCCTCCGATGGTTACGGTCGTTGCCATAATGATAACGGATAGCGACAAAGTGGCGTTGCTGAACATTGACGGAGAAGAAGGGGTTCTAGTCAGGCAGGGCAGCAAATTCACAGGCGGGACGGCAAGTACGGCAAGAATAACCAAAATAGATGCGAAGGGTGTGACTTTTACATGGATGAAAAAAAGTTATCAGGTCTCGTTGTAGCGATGACTGGAATGCTTAGACGATTTTATCCCGTGCTTTATGCCGTGTTCGTCATCATGATCTTGTGTTCCGTCGTGTCTGGCACGCCGGCTGACGCCGCGAAGCGAGACATTCCGCCCGGGCTCACGATGAAAACGCAAATCGTTCCCGTGCTGGCCGGTATGCAGGTCACTCAGCTTGGAGGAACCGGAGTCGTCATAAGGGTGCGCGGTTTTGAAATGCCGGTTCCCCGTGTCGCTTCCGCTCCCGGCGAATCGAAGCTCGTGCTTCACTGGGACGGGGCTCGCTTTCCTCAATCGACCGATAAACTCGACTGGTGGAGCGATTACGACTGGGATATCTTCTCTCTCCCCGGGTCGTCTTCGGATACATGGTGGAAACAGTACGACCTGCCCCTTGTAAGCAGGATAAACGTGGAAGCGGTCGACGCGGACAGCATGAGGATGACCATCACCTCGGGGCAGCCGCTCGTAATAGACAAAATAGAGGGCATTGGCGGAGCCGATGAAATTGCCATTCGTCTCAAGGTATACGCGCCGGAAAAACCTGCCCCCCTCCCCGCGAGGCCGGTTCCGTACGAAAAAGGCGATCCGATGGGAATAAACGCGCCCGTCACTTTACAGTTGCGGGAAGCGGATATAAAATCCGTATTCAGTATGCTGGCCGACATGCAGAAGCTGAACCTGCTGCTCGACAAGTCTGTTCCCGATGGAATGAATATCACGTTTTCTTTCAACGGAGTGCCTTACAACGAGGCTTTTTCTTATCTGCTCCGCAATGCGGGTCTTTCTTATAAAGTGGTTAAGGGAATGCTCGTGGTCGGAAAGCCCGAAAGTTTGGGAGAAACGCTCGGGACGGAAGTTGTGCGCTCATATCAGCTGTCTTACGCCGTCGACAGCGGCGGTCAGGTAACTGGCGACATTACGGCGGTTTTAACCGGTCTTATTTCGCTTTCAAAGCCCCCTACGCTCGACGCCAGAAACCGTCAGCTCTATGTGACGGCGACGGAGGAGCAGCACAAAGAAGTTGCGGCTATTCTCGAAAAACTGGATCATCCCGGTCGTCAGGTTATGATCGAGGCCAGAATATTCGAGGTCTCGGACAACGCCACGCAGGATCTCGAATCGCTCGTGACCGCAGTATACAACCATTGGCTCGCCAGCTTCACGAGTTCCGGTCTCAACGCGGGTTATAACTACGTCAACCGGACGGTGCTCGATGTAGATGGAGACTGGGCTCTGCCGGTGGGCGGCTCCATAGGAGGCAGCCCGGTATGGGAGAACATACCGTTCATGGACGAAGGGTTATTGCTCTCTGCCGGTCTGAGGGCGCTCGAGACGAACGGAAAGGGCAAAAACCTTGCGAGCCCCTCTGTAATCACATTGGATGGCCATGAGGCCAATGTTTCTCTCACCCAGAACGTTCAGTACGCTTCGGGGGTCGACGCAAACGGAAATGTCACCTTCAGCCAGGTTCAAAGCGGCCCGCGACTGAATTTCCTTCCGGTAGTGGGACGCGACGGCGTTGTCACGATAAGGATAGAGATTGAAACGGGAGAAATATTGAACTGGAGGGCCGCCGGTATGGGCGCTCAGGCGCCTGAAACATCGTCAAGGCGCGTTCAGACGACGGTTAGGGTGCGAAATGGCGAGCCGTTCGTCGTCGGAGGCCTCTTCCAGGATAACAAGACTACTTCCCGCAACAGAATACCTGTATTCGGGAGTATCCCGCTTCTCGGGGATCTCTTCACGATCAGGAATGACATCCACCGCAAGACGGAAGTCGCGATGATAGTGATACCTTATATTCTTGATGTTCCAAACGACACGATTGAAACGTTCGACCTGCAGAAGACTTCGCTCAAGTAATTCGGTGAGTTAAAAGAGCGCCCGGCTTTCAAGCCGGGCGCTCTTGCTAACGGTGTGCGCCTTGTGGCGGTTGGCATCGTCATAATTTATGGGGGCGCGGGCTACGGGTTGTTCTCGAACCTGTAGCCCGCGCCGTGAACGGTGTGTATTATCCTCGGAGATGACGGGTTTTGCTCCATTTTTTGCCTGAGACGGGCCACATGTTGATCCACCGAGCGTGTGGTTATGTCGCAATCCGGGTCTATGCCCCACACGATCTGAAGCAGAGTCTCGCGCGATATGACCTTGCCGGGATTGGCGGCGAGATATTTGAGAAGCGCCGTTTCCCTGGGAGTGAGCGAGAAGGTCGTTCCCCATCCGCACTGCCCGGTCATGCCATCGAAGTCTATGGTGACGCCCCCGACATGGAGAGTTTGCCCGCCGCTGTCGTTGCCGTTTGGATTTTTAGCCAAGGCGCCGCGGCGCAGGGCTGAGCGCACCCTGGCTGTGAGCTCGGCCATGCCGAACGGTTTTACTATGTAGTCGTCCGCGCCGAGCTCCAGCCCGATCACCTTGTCCACCTCTTCGCCCTTTGCCGTGAGCATGAGTATCGGGGTGACTGAGTCCGTCCGCCTGATGGCGCGGCATACGTCGTAGCCGCTCATAGCCGGCATCATGACGTCGAGCAGCACGAGGTCGGGAGCGTGTGTTTTGTAAAGTTCGACCGCAGAGGCGCCGTCCGTAGCTCTGACGACGTCGTATCCCTCGATCTCGAGCAGATCCGCAACTCCGGTCAATATGGCCGGATCGTCCTCCGCTACCAGAATTTTTTCGTTCATCTTTACCCTCTCCAATAATAAACGTTTTTTAACTATTCAGCGATCCGCTAAAGGCAGCGTCAGGGAAAATACGCTGCCGCCGCCCTCCCTCGGGCGGTATCTCACGTCTCCGCCGTGGCGTCTGGCTATGTCGCGGGCTATCGAGAGCCCGAGCCCCGTTCCGCTTTTCGGGGATGTGAGGGAATCGTCCGCGCGGAAAAATTCCTGAAAAATTTTCCCCGCGATCCCAGGGTCGACTCCGCGTCCTCTGTCGAGGACGTCGACTACGGCGAAGCCGTCCCGGGCGGCGCAATCGAGGGATATTTCGCGCGCGTCGTCCGAATATTTCTCGGCATTAGAGAGCAGGTTCATGATAACCTGCTTCAGCGCCTCCCTGTTGCCTCGTATCGGAAGAGCGTCGTCGCCCGAATAGCTCACGGCGTATCCCTGCCTCGACAGGTGCGGCTCGAGCTGCGAGAGTGTGTCGCGGGCCACTTCCGATAACGAGATGGATTTCATGCCGTATTCCCCGCCATGCCGTGAAAACGTGAGCACATTGCTGACGAGATGCGAGAGGCGGTCGGCCTCCGACATCATCGTTCGAAGATACTCTCTCCTTCGTTCCTCGCTCTCCTGCTTTCCCGAGAGCAGCAGCTCGGCGAATAGCCGTATCGATGTGAGCGGCGTCTTGAGTTCGTGCGATACGTTCGCAACGAACGTCGTCTTTTGTGAGGCGACGCGCATCTCATAGGAGAGCATGCGTATAACGACTACGCTTCCGACGATTATGACAGATGCCAGTATGGCAACCTGAATCCATATTAACGTTCGGGTGTAATCAGCGCGCGACGCGAGCGAGCCGGGATCCACCAGCCACGCCCCGACCTCCCAGCGCGGCAGCGTCGCGGATATCTCGCGCGCGACGAACGGCCTCATCCAGTCGGGTTCGGGCGATTCGAGAGCCGGTTTCACGATTGGAGTCCCGGATTCGTCCAACACGGTCAGCACGCGGGCATCCGAGAGGATTTGAGGGATGGCGTCGGCGATTCTGTCCTTCAGGATGTCGACTCGGAGGGTACAGCCCACGACACGCCCGTCGTTTGGTATAGTTTGCCAGAACAGTATCTCGAGCCCCTCGCCCGTTATATAGGGCAGCCATCCGTGGTTATAAGCGGTATAGAGTTCGTCGAACGAATGGCTGCGGGACACGATTCGCGAACGCGCAGGCGCCTCGGGGGTTTCGGCGGTTCGGGCGGCCGCCGGTGCTGGTTGTGCCTGTGCCGGTACGGCGATTTCGGCAGCCATTGTCGCCGCCGGTTCCATCTCGTATTTTTGGGATAGTTTCGACTGAGGGGCGACGTTGCGCGCGTATGTCTCAAAGCCCTCGTCCTCCGCCTGTCTGAAGACCGCTTCATCGGTCTCCGGGTCCGCGATCATGCGGCTTTCCATCATCTGTCTCCCGATGCCTGTTTTTCTGACCGATGAGCTGGCGGTGTCGTCCATAACGGCGCCGGGCGCCTCCATTGAGGCGCTTGCCAGATATATCCTCGTTACGAGGTCGTATGTCGGAATGCGGCCACGTCCCACCAGGAATTCCCCGAATGCCTCCCTGAAACGCGCGCTATCCTCCGCGTTGCCGAATACGTCCAGCCGCTCGAAGTCCAGCATGAACGGCACGTTCACCATGGCGTCGGAAGTTCTCCAGCGCGTGGCGGCTTCTTCGCCCGATGTGCCGTCCCGGAAAACTCCCGAGGAGACCAGGAGGGAGTCGTAAATATCCCTCGTCAGCAGATCAATTCTTTCGGCGGCGAGGCCCACTTCCGCCATAAGCGAGGCCTCCATCCGGCGCTCCACGTAAACGGACTCCCGTTCGGCAGCGCGCAGCGCCAGCATGGAAAGAGCGATGCCCGGAGCGAGCACCGCCAGAACGAATATTATTATCAGAGTGCGGGGGAATACCCCTTTCGGATTTTTTCTCGTGACACTCGCCCCGTTCAGTCTTTTTCGGTCTCGTCCTCGGACGTCGCCGCGTTCGACTGTTGATTTTTCGTCGCGTAAACATGCTGTGTGTTCGATTTGCGCTGTTCGTTCGACATCTCTCCGGTCGACTCCATCTCGGCGGCCAGATCGTTGAAACTATCTATTTCCGATGTAACCTCGCCCTGCATCGGCATCGGCGCGCTCGCCAACGGCCCGCTCTTCAGATATTCCGCGCGGCTTCTAAGCAGTGAGGCCGCTTCCTCCGCGTTGCCTTCGTCGGCCAGTTTGATGACTTCTTCCCTGATTTCCGCGTTTTTCGCCATCTCCGCCTGGACCGTTATCTCGGAGTTGCGGAGCTTGGATGCTTTTGCGGAATCCTTCGTATAGCTCACCTCGAGCGGGGATGTGAGCGTTACGCTCCTGCCGCTAGATGCGTCGGTGTACTCTACGGTAACTACGCCCGCGCGAAAGTTCGTCTCGTCGGAGAGATTCGGAAGATCCAGCTCGAACATAGCGTATTTTTCATCTCCGTACAGGTTGTTTATGTATGCCTCTATCTTATCACTTTCCGATGCGCCTTCGCGTCCTATCACCCGGATCGGGCGCACCCCCTCCTCGCATGTGAGCGTCACCTTTACGTGACGGCCAGTGAGCGCCAGCGCGTCCTCCATGTCGCGCCTGAATATGTCGGCCAGCATGCCGGAGGTCCGGGCGAAATACGAATTTCCGCCGCTCTCCGAGGCGAGGGCCGTCATCAGATCCTCGTCGTAATCGAGCCCGAGGCCGATGGTCGTTATCGTCATCTCTTTGCGGGCGAGCGACCGTCCGAGCGACGCCAGCGCTTCCGACGACGACGGGCCGACATTGGCGAGGCCGTCGGAGAGCAGTATTATCCGCGGCACATAGCCTTCCCGAACGAAACGCGATATGGCATCTGCGCCATGCTCGACCCCATCGTACAGGGCCGTGTTTCCGCCTGCTTCGAGGCGCGCTATTGCCCTTCTGAACGTCGATATGTCTGTGGCGGACGACGGTTTGACGAGTACGTATGCCTCACTGTCGTACGCTATAAGCGACGCGATGTCGCCTTTCCCGAGAAGTTCCAGCGCTTCCAGCGCCCCGCGTTTCGCGTTTTCCAGCTTGTCGTCCGCGTCCATGGAACCGGATTTATCGATGACGAGGGCGAGAGCTATCGGCGCGCGTTCCCTTATCGAGCGCTCGCGAGGCCTGACGAGCGCCCTTACGGTTACGCGCTGCGCGCGTCCCGTCTCCACGACCGGCGAGTCCGAAGCTACTTCCAGTATCACCGACTCGGCGGCGCAAGCCGTGTTTGCGGAGATTGAAACCAGTGCTGCCATGATAATAGTTGTTATGAAATTTATCCTGCGTGACATATCGGTCACCTCCTGGACGAATGATACGGAATAACCTCAAAACAGTTGTCACCCGTCTGTCAGGAGAATGTGACGAAATTGTAAAAAAATGCCGCTGTCGATACGACGGCGGCCAGGAGTTCTTATCGAGTAGAATGATGGTATGGTAATAGAGCGGTCACGCCAGGTTCAGCGATTTCGCGAACAGATCCTCCAACGCCCTCGACCGCATTTCATCCAGGAGCGCGTAATCGGTCATGTCCATTTTTATCGGTGTAACGGAAACGTAGCCGTCGCGCACCGCGGTGACGTCCGTACCGTCCTCCGGCGAGTCCTCTATCTTGCCTGCTATCCAGTACGAGTCGACGCCGTGGGGATCCTTCAAGCAGATTATCTTGTCGAGATATCTGCGTTTTCCCCGTTTGGTCAGCTTGAAACCCTTTATTTTTTTGATCAGCTCGTTGGGCACGTTGACGTTCAGCAGGACGTCGGGCGGAAGCGGGTTGCGCTCCACGTGTTCCAGAACGGCCGTCGCGGAGAGCGCCGCCGTCATGTTGTGCCTGAAGCTGTCATTGGACATGCTGCACAGGGAAACGGCCACGGACGGGCGTCCCATTATCGCGCCCTCCATAGCGGCGCAGACGGTTCCGGAATATGTGACGTCGTCCCCCATGTTGGGCCCCTGATTTATTCCCGACACCACGAAGTCGGAGGAAGGGCAGAGCTGAGAGAGGCCTATCGTCACGCAGTCCGTCGGCGTTCCGTCGCACGAATAGGCCGATACTCCCGGCGAAAACATTCCTGGGTCGAGCGGGCGCACCCGCACGGGGCGGTCGACGGTTATGGCGTGCCCCATGCCGCTGCGTTCGCGGTCGGGCGCCACTACGGCCGACAGCCAGCCCTTGTCCGCCAGTATCCTCGACATTATCTGTATTCCCTGGGAAATGACGCCGTCGTCGTTGGAAAGAAGAATCTTCATCTATCAGCCCAGGCCTCCAACGATATTGATCACCGATATGAAGAAGTTTGTCATCAGGCGGAAAAAAGGGTTCATGATGATCCCCATAATACCGGTCGCGGCCAATAACAGGATAATTATCATCCCGTACCTTTCGAGAAAGAAAAATGTTCTGAGCGCGGAAATGGGAAGAAAGAGCGACAGAACTTTCGAGCCGTCGAGCGGCGGTATTGGGATAAGGTTGAATATGCCGAGCCCGACGTTGATGAGAAGCATATTCAGCATTATCATGCCGAACGTTGTGTATATTCCGAAACTCCCGCCGAAGATCGCTCCAGGCATGAATCTCGTTATGAGCCCGCACAGCACGGCCGTTACCAGAGCGGTAAGGAAGTTTCCGCCGGGGCCGGCAAGGCTCACCAGGGCGATGTCCCTTCGCGGGTTTTTAAAGTACCGCGAATCTATCTGAACCGGCTTGGCCCAGCCGAAATGAAAGAACACCAGCATGAGCGTTCCGAGCGGGTCGAGGTGATCCATGGGGTTCAGCGAGAGCCGTCCCTGCATCGCGGCCGTCCTGTCTCCGAGCTTATAGGCGACCCAGCCGTGGCAGAACTCGTGAAACGAGAGCGCCCACAAGAGCGCGGGTATGCTTATCAACAGCTCCACAATATTAAAAGAGGAAAAACCCAACATTGCTTCTCACCTGTTTCTTCGAGGCTACGCTCGTTTTGTTCTATGAACAGTTCTCCACTACCCATCTGAGCGTCTGGTAATCCGATCGGAGCACCTCGCGCCCCGTCACCACCGGCAATTCGTAAGAGTGGTTCTGTCTCACGCACTCCATCGCCCGTCTGAGGTTTCGCTCTATTGTGAGACACCTCAGATGCCACTCCGTGCCACGTGACATCTTGTCCTTCCACCAGTAGACGCTCGATGCCTGGACGATATTTGCGCCTGCGGCCAAACGGCCGCTGACGAGGGCATGCGCTATGTTTTCGGCCTCCTCGCGAGTGCGGCAAAACGTTCCGAGTTCGTGAACGGAGGACATTTTCCGCATGAACTCCCCCAGTTCGCGGGCCCGGGCCTCCCACGCCTCCATGTTGCCGATGTTGCATAGCACCATATCCGACATGGCCTGTTTTTTGCGCGACCCTATTAGAAAACGCTCGCGCTTTGTTATCTCGTCCTCATTCCAGCCTCTCGCGGAGTTTCTCTTTATCCTGAGGTCGTCCGTCGATGTGACGCAGATGATGCAGTCTATGAGGTCATACCATCCCACCTCGAAGAGGAGCGGGATCTCCATAACTATCCATCCGCCGAGATTGTGCACTTCCTTCGTTATATCGGCTATGGCGCCGGGATGGGTTGCGCGCATGGCAAATTCGTACTCATCCCCTCCCCGAAAGACCATCTCGCCGATCTTTTTGAAGTCGGGAGCGCCGTTTTTGTACATGTCCTGTCCCCAGCGCTCTACGACTTTTTCCATGATCTCCGGGCGCGACCACTGTTTCTTGGCAATGGAATCGAGATCGAACACGTTCGCTCCGAGTTCTCTCCAGACGTGTGTCAGAGCGCTTTTACCAGCGCCAACTTCTCCTGTTACCGCCACGGTGAACATCAGAACCACCTCCGCGTTTTGTCCTGTCGTCAATCTTTACACCGTCAGGCAGTTCGCGGATGAAACGCGAGAATGGCGATCTTTTAATTCCCCCGAAGATCAGCCTGCTCGATACGCCCGACATGTAAAGTCTCTCGCGGGCTCGTGTCATGCCCACGTAGCACAGCCTTCTTTCTTCCTCGATGGCATCGGCGCCCACCGTATTTCGTTCGTCGTCGACCGCGCGGCTCGAAGGGAACACCCCTTCCTCGAGGCCCACGATGAAGACGACGGGAAATTCGAGCCCTTTGGCCGCGTGCAGCGTCAGAAGATTCACGTGCGCCCCTTCGTCCAGGATCGTCTCCTGATCCGTGAAGAGAGCCGCTTCCGCCAGAGCGTCCGCTATATCGCCGGAGTCCGGCATTATCGACGCCAACTCCTGAATGTTCTCGATGCGCTCCTCCCAGTCGTCAGGAAATTCTTCCCTTATATAATCAGCGTACGCGCCATTATACATTATATAAGCGATGGCGCCCTCAAGAGAATCCGTACGATTTATCGTCCCCATTATATCGGCCAGGAGCGACGCGCCTTCCCCCGCTCTGCCCCTCAAGGGCGGAGCGTCCCTCAGTTCGTCCCACACCTCTGCGGGCGAGCCCTCGGCCAGGGACAGATAGCGTGCGAGATCGGCGACGGCCTTTTTCCCGAGCCCTCTTGCGGGAACGTTTGCCACGCGTTCGAGCGAAGCCGCGTCGCGAGGGTTGACCGCCAGTCGCAGCATCGCCAGCACGTCTTTGATCTCCTTGCGTTCGTAGTAGGCGACGCCTCGGACGATTTTGTACGGTATGCCCCGTTCGAGGAGCGCCTGTTCGTATCCGCGCGACAGCGCGTTCATCCTGTAGAGAACGCTTATGTCCCTATAATTGTAGCCGTCGCCGACGAGGCGCTCTATCTCGCCCGCGAGATTTTCCGCCTCCTCGATGTCGTTTCGGGCGAGCGTCAGGCACACCGGCGCGCCCTCTTTCTCCTCCGTCCGCAGGTTCTTCTCCATCCGCATGGAGTTGTGCCTTATGACGGAGTTGGCGGCGTCCAGTATGTTGCCCGTCGATCTATAGTTCCGGTCGAGCACTACGACGCGCGCGCCGGGGAAATCATCCTCGAAACGCAGTATCAGCGACATATCGGCGCCGCGCCATCCATATATGGACTGATCCGGGTCGCCGACCGCCATTATGCGGCAATTTTCTCCGACGAGCAGCTTGAGCAGAGTGTATTGCGGCGTGTTGACGTCCTGATACTCGTCGACGAGCACCCATTCCGTATTCGCCCTCTCTCGGGCCAGTCGCGCCTCGTTGGAGAGCATGAGATGCAGGGGCAGGATCATGAGATCGTCGAAGTCGAAAGCGCCCTGTTCTTTGAGCGAATTCCTGTATTGCCGGTATATCCCGTACATGTGCTCGTCGATGCGGGCGTCGAGCGTCCTTGGGTCGCATGCCGCGTAAGTTTTCGATATGCTGTCGGCAATCTCTCCGCACTCCTTCGCCTCGAAGCCATGCTCTTTGGCGAGCTTTTTTACGAGGCTCCTGCAGTCGCTCCTGTCGAATATGGTAAAACCAGGAGGATATCCCATGTCGGACAATCCGTCCCGATTGCGCAGCAGAAAGCGCAGCCCCCATGAGTGGAATGTGGAGACCTGCATTCCGCAGAGGTTTTCGCCGACGAGCGAGCGCACTCGGTCAGCCATCTCACGAGCCGCCTTGTTTGTGAACGTCACGGCCATAATCCTGTGCGGCATCACGAGTTCGTTTTTTACGAGGTGGGCTATCTTGGCCGCAAGGACTCTCGTCTTGCCGCTGCCGGCCCCCGCCAGTACGAGCTCATGCCCGCCGCGCCATTCGACTGCCTCTTTTTGCTCCGGATTTAGCCTGAGCCCGGAAAATTCCGCCATGTTATAAATATCGTCTCCCTAAAAATGAAAAGGGGAAAGCTGTCGCCAGCTCCCCCTGACGCCATACGCCGCGCGCATAATCCGTCAAGCTCGGTTAATCCTGGGGCTCCAGCAGTCCGTATCCGCCGTCGTGACGTCTGTAGACGACGTTGAAGTTTCCGGAATCCCCGTTGCGGAACAGGAAGAAAGTGTGTCCCAAAAGATCCATCTGGCGCGTGGCCTCCGCGGGCAGCATCGTGGTCACCGGGAAGCGCTTTACCTTAACTATGTCCGTGGACGTTTCGTCGTCGTTGTCCCTGCTGTCGCCGAATATGTCCGCCGGCAGGTCGAACGATATATTATCCTTCGTCTTTATGTGCGTGCGATCGTTCAGATAGTCCTTGTGGCGCTTCACCTGACGCTCGATGTTTTTCAGCGCTTTGTCGAACGCCTTGCGCATGTCCGGCGAATGATCTTCGCCGCGCATGACCATTCCGTTCGCGTTCGCCGTGATTTCAACTATGTTCATGCCGCGCTTGAAATTGAGCGCAACCTGCACGTCGGTAATTTTGTTGAAGAATTTCTCGATCTTGGCCAGCTTTTTTTCCATGAAATCCTTCTGTTCATCCGTTGCCTCGGCGTTACGAGTGAAGAAACGAACATCCATGGCAATCCCTCCTCTTTTTTGAGCGGCGCGATTTTGACAACGCACTTTCTGCAGTGACCATTCTAACATCTCGCAATTTCCCTCGCAATGAGCTATTGAGCGTTGTCGCCATTCGTAAAGTAATCTATAATATCCAGGCATTTTGTCAAATCGTTAATGAATAGTCGGTAATGTTATTTATGCGTCTTTGCGTTGCGGCATGTCGTTCGACCGGCTGATTCGACATAGGGAGAGATTGGGTAATGAAGTTGAAAATATCGAAAAGAGCGGAAAAAATTAGCCCTTCGGCGACGTTTGCGGTCGCGTCGCTCGCGAGGGAATTAAAAGCGTCCGGACATCCGGTGCTGTCATTCTCGGCAGGCGAGCCGGACTTTTCGTCGCCGAAGAGCGCGATCGACGCGGCACATTCGGCGATCGACCGGGGCGAGACCCATTACACCGCAAACTCCGGCGTGCCGGAGCTCAAACGAGCGATCGCCGACTACTACAAAAATCGCTTCGGTCTCGAGTACGCTCCGAAGGAGATCATAGTCTCGGGCGGGGCGAAGCAGGTGCTCTACGAGGCCATACAGGTGCTCGTCGACGACTCGGACGAGGTTATGCTGCCCGCGCCCGCATGGGTCAGCTATGTCGAGCAGATTCAGATCGCGCACGGGAACGCCGTCGTGATCGATACGGCCGACACCGGTTTCGTGCCGGCGAAACCCGAGGTCGAGCGGGCTCTGTCGTCGAAGACGGTCGGCATGATAATAAACAGCCCCAACAATCCGACGGGCGCCGTGTACGGCGCGCGGACGCTCGAAATGCTGGCGGACGTCGCCCGCTCGAACGACCTATGGATAGTGTACGACGAGATTTACGAACGTCTCGTGTACGGCGGCGCGAAGCACCTGAATATACTTCAGGTCGCCCCGGATCTGCGCGACCGCGTGCTCATAATAAACGGCGTCAGCAAGGCTTACAGCATGACAGGCTGGAGAATAGGCTACGCTCTCGGTCCCGGGGAAGTCATAGCGCGAATGGACGACATGCAGAGCCACATGGCGAGCAACCCCTCGTCCATATCCCAATGGGCCTCCGTTGGCGCCATAGTTCAGGCGGAGGACGACGTGGAAAGCCGCCGCGCCGAATTCGAACGACGCAGGGATATTCTTTTGTCTCTGCTCGGCGAAGTGAAGGGGATATCCCTCGCGTGCCCCGACGGGGCTTTTTACGCGTTCATCGACGTGCGAGGGACGAAAATTCCGGACGACAAGGAATTCTGCCGCCGCGTACTGGAGGAAAAATATGTGGCGTTAGTTCCGGGAGACGCTTTCTTCGCGCCGGGATTCGTCCGCATGTCATACGCCTGTTCGGAGGGCGATATACGAGAAGGAGTATCCCGCGTCAAGGAATTTATAGAGTCCTTATAAATAAGCCATAAATAAAGGCTTCAAAACCTGGGGGGAATGTTTTAATGGGTTCATTCGACGCGCCGATGCAAGCGGCCAACGGGGCGCTCGGCAGAAAGATCACCGAGACTCTCGTCGCCAACGGTTACAAGACCGCTCAGTATGTGGATACCGCAGGGGAGGCGCTCTTTGCGGCCGCTTCTCTCATTCCTGACGGTGTGTCCGTCGGGGTGCCAGGCACTGTGACGATTCGCGATATAGGGCTCATGGAGAAGCTGTCCGAGAAGAAATGCAGGATATTCCACCACTGGGATCCCAAACTCACTCCCAAGGGCCGCCCGAAACGCCTGCACGACGAGAACGCCGCCGACTGGTTTGTGACGAGCAGCAACGCCCTCACCGTCGACGGAAAGATGGTGAACATCGACGGTACCGGCAACAGGGTGGCCGCTATGGCGTGGGGTGTTGGCAAGGTGCTCTTCATAATAGGGATGAACAAAGTGGAGCGCGATCTCGACCGGGCGTTGGCGCGGGCCAGAAATACCGCCACCCCCGCCAATACGATCAGGGTCGGAATGACGACCCCGTGCGTGAAGCTCGGCTACTGCGTAGACTGCAACGCGCCCGAGCGTTCGTGCCGCGCCATTCTGATCCTTGAACGAGTCCCCTTTGGCAGGGAGGCCCACGTAATTCTCGTCGGGGAGAATCTGGGCTACTGAGAAGACCCGCCGCATACTTTATTTTTTGATGTCGGCCTTTACTCCGCCCGTTATCCTAAGCAGTTCGTCCGGAGTTATCGGGAAGAAGTCGTGATCCGTTCCGGCGGCCGACCAGACGACGTCGTGCCGGAATAAGTCGGCGTCGAGCAGCGTCGTCGGCTGTTCGGGATAGCCGACGGGGGGGACTCCTCCCGGCGCGAAACCCGAGAACTCCATTATCGCTTCCGCCGTGCCCATGCGGACTTTTTGCGCGCCCAGGGCACGCTTTACTTTTTTGTCATGAACTTTGTTCGCTCCGGACATGAGGGCGAGCGCCCAGCAACGGTCGTCTATGAAAAACAACATGCTTTTCAGGATTTTCGGAGGAGGCGCTCCAATCGTCCGCGACGCGTCATCCACGGTGAATATCGTCTCTTCCACGCGCGTAATCACTGCGTCGCATCCCGACGATACGAGAAATGCCCTCACTTTTTCCGCGGGATCGGCCGTTTTATCAATTTCCATCGTCCGCGCCGGCCTCTTTATATAGCGTTCTGTATACGCCAATGTTTCTGAGCACCGCTTTTACGTAGTTTTTCGTCTCGCGGTACCCGATATCCTCAACCCATTCCGCCATGTCCGTTATCGGCGCCTTGCTCCACCTCGACACCGGCGTGCCGCCGGCGTTGTATGCCGCGAGCGACAGCGGCGCTTCCTTGAAACGGGCGAACAGCCCGACGAGATGGTTCGCGCCGAGCATAATATTATCGGTCGGTCTCATGTACGAGTCGTCCGACATAGCCATCTTTTTCGCTTCCTGCCTCGCGGTCGCCGGCATCAGCTGCATGAGGCCGTAAGCGCCGGCGCTGCTCGTCACATCGGCCTCGAACAGGCTCTCCTGTCTCATCACGGCCCATATTATCTCGGGCGCCACTCCTGTTTTTTTCGCCGCCGCCATCACGTCGCGCTCGTAGGCTCTCGGGTATGACAGCTTGAGCAGTTCGCTCGAAGCCAGCTCTTCCGGCCCGAGCGCTCCCCGGAGGACGGCAAAAGTCCGGACGGCGGCCGTATAGTCGTCCTCCCATAGGGCGAGACGAGACGCCCTGTAGAGCGCCGGCGCGTCCGCGCTCGTGACCGTTTCATAGCTGACGCCGGACCCTTCGAGCCGCGCGTAGGTCACAAATCCCCACTCCGCCAGATCGCTCGACGTGACAAAATTTTCGGGGACCGGGGTCTCCTTTATGCCTCCGTCGGGGCTCGTCAGGAATGTGTGATACTCCCCAGGCCAGCGTTCTATGAGCTCGCGCTTCACCTTCTCCGACGCGACGGGGCTTTCGAGACGTTCCAGCGCTCGCGATTGCCAATAGAGAAAGCGCGACGCCAGTTCGGCGTTTTTGAGCCGCGGCGAGTAGCCCGCCGACCATTGATCGTAGGCGTCGCGCCATTTGCCATTTTTCCACGCTTTCCAACCTCGATCCCATCTTATTGTGGCCGCCTGCACCGTGGTGGGGCGGGCCGACAACAGAAGGCCCTCCGCTTCGCGGGCCGTTTTCGGATCCCCGATCTTTATCAGCGCCGTCAACGCGTCGGCCGCCACCTCGGGATAATCCTTCTCCCGTGCCGCGGCGATTTTTTTGAGTAATTTTATTATGTCGCCCTTCCTGCTCCTTTCCGCCAGGTTCTGGAGTCGCTGCACCGATCTCTGCGGATAGTCGAAGCCCGTCATGGCTATGTCGGACCACAGCGAATACGCCCTGTCGTCCTTTTTCTGCCTGTATGCCGAGAATGCTTCGTAATATCGCGCGGCCTCTCCATACTCGATGTCGCGCGAGGCGAGCTCGAAGTGCGCCATGGCCGATCCGTACTGCTGACTGGCGTACGCTTTGTACCCGAGCGCGTATTCGACGAGACCGATGACCCTGGATGAATCGGCGGAAATGATGGATAATGCCTGAACGTTGTCCGGAGAGTTCAAAAGAATGGCCGCGGCTTCCTCGGCATTCGCGCCGCCCAGGTCGAGCAGCGATTTGAGCGCTTGAGCGCCGCGTTTCTTGTCGGGGGCGTTCTCATACATCCTTCGGTACCACACGACCGATTCGTCGTCCATGTTCAGGTCGCGCGTGACGCGCGCCATCGCGTAGGCGAGATAATATTTGACCGCGTCCGGAGGAGACATCTCCCACATCGCCCTGCCTCTTTCGAATGCCAGCTCCTTCCTGTCAGTACGTTCCGCTCCAAGTATCAATAACATATCAGCGTAAGCACGCAGGCCATTTGGGAAATCCTGTTGTATGCTTTCCAGGATCGCGGCGCCTTCTTCGTATCGTCCCTGCAACCAGAGGCCGTTTACGTAGATGGATTTTTCGCGAGTGGATAGCGGCGATGGGGTTTCGATGGGGACGTCTTTCGGCGCGGCGTTCGCGTAAATGGCGTCCATGGCCTGCCAGTTTCGAGCCCAGAACGCGTCCTCCATGCCGGAACCGTCGGCCGAGGCGATCGTTTGGAGCATCAACGAGATCGCCGGAAGCGTTACAATCAATGTAATAATTTTTCTGGAGAGATTGCGCATGGATTTTGTTCCGCCTTCCTGTGGGTATGATGGTTTCAAATATCCTGCCGAAAACGGCGGGCATCTGGCGTGTTTCCTGGGCGCGATCGCCGCGGCCGCTTCTTTCGAGGAGGTCATGCTATCGCCGAAACCGGGGCTCGTCTGCCCCGATTCGAGCGGCAGCCACTCCGACATGAACTGGACGACATTCCTCATGGGGGCGTCGGCCCTCGCCCCGTTCTGGCGGATTCAAGCGCTCGAAGGAATTCACCATGTCTATTATAAACCATCGGAAGAGCTTATGAAGAGCTTGCGGGATACGGGACTCGAAATGGAGCGCGCTATGTTCGGCGCGACTGGCGGAGTCAACACGCATAAGGGTCTCATATTCGCGTTGTCGCTCCTTGTGGGTGCGTCGGGAGCGTGCTTTGCGCGCGGTGATTTTTCGGGCGCCGGCATATTGAGGACCGCCGGCGA
Organism: Synergistaceae bacterium; assembly: GCA_031289955.1. Classification (GTDB taxonomy): domain Bacteria; phylum Synergistota; class Synergistia; order Synergistales; family Synergistaceae; genus JAIRKI01. The sequence continues at coordinate 8,502 of JAITOL010000167.1, read as the reverse complement.
TATCGTTTCACCCGCCGCGCGCGAAGAACTGGAGAAAATCAAGAGCAGGGGACAAAAAGGAGAGGAGCTGACGCACGGAGAGAGAATTTATTTTTCACACGGTATTGCCGGGATAAGGGCGGAGGCCTCGGATGGCTTTCCGTCCGTTCGGGCCGCGTTATCCACGCTGGAGGACATGCTGGCGCGCGGAGCTTCCGCGAGAAGCGCGGCCGTGATGTCGCTTCTCGTTCTCATGGAGAGGTGCGAGGACACCAACGTCATCCACAGATGCGGCATGAAGTTCTGGAGGGGCGAGTATCTGAAGCGCGTGAGGGCTGCCATGCGGAATTTCGATCCGCTCGAACCGGGGAAATACGAATCGGCGCGGGATCTGGATAATCTTCTGATACAGCGTGGTGCAAGCCCTGGCGGGGCTGCGGACCTCTTAGCCTGTACACTTTTCATGTATCGTAGTAAAATATTAGATAACAGTCTGCTCGTGTAAATTGGAGGAGGAATTTTTTAATGAGCCTTGGTCTGAGACTGCGCACACTGCGCAAAAACGCGTCGCTGACCCAGCAGAAGCTGGCTGATAACGTTGGGGTGAGCCGTATTTACATACAGGCGCTGGAGAGCAACCGGCGCGTTCCATCGATCAAACTTCTCTATCGTCTGGCGGACGCGCTCGCCGCGACGGTCAACGACATCGTGGACGAATATCCGGGGCACGGCGGGCGGCTTCAATTGGAGGAGCTCCTCTCCAGCGGCGAGGTCGACGTCTGGTTTCGCAAAAAAAAGCTCTCCGAGGGAGATCTGCGCAGAGTTGAGCGCGTCATAGACGCTGTTCTGGCCGAGTGGGACGAAGAGGACGACGGGATTATAAAGATCAGGCCCGGCAGAAAGGCCAGAGGGGCGAAGATCTCTGTCCTGTGATGGCGCACACGCGCACACTGGCATAACGCGTTCCCTCACGTGACATGCGAGTAGCGTTCTTCATGCCGGCCCGGGGATGCGGGAGGCGCTGTGTCTACTGCGACCAGAGGGCCATAACGCGGGACGCGGGCGGAGACGGCGAATTGACGCCGGACTCTGTCCGCGCTTTTTTGTCGCGATATTCGGAACCTGTGGAGCTCTGCTTTTTCGGAGGCAGCTTTGCCAGGCTCGAACGGGGGCTTTTCACCCGATTTTTGGACGCGATAAAATCCGCGCCTCCCGGAAGCTCTGTAACGTTTTCATCGTATCCCGGGGATTTCGAAGGGGAGTACGGGGAGGAAACGGCGGAAATTTTGAAAAAATATCCGATAGGCACGATAGAGCTCGGCATACCGACGCTCGACCCGGACGCGCTCGCTTCATGCGGGAGGGGGGACGACCCGGACGCCGCTGTGCGCGTCGTCGAATTTCTGCGGGACGCGGGTTTTCATCTGGGCGTGCAGGTGATGATCGGCCTGCCCGGCCAGACGGATGAGAGCTCCACGCGGGACGTAAAACGCCTCGCTTCGCTGATGGGAGGAGGTATGCGCTGTGATTTCAGGCTTTATCCCTGCCTTGTCTTGAAAGGGACGGAGCTCGAAGCGATGTTTCTCAGGGGGGAATATCGTCCGCTCGCGCTCGAAGATGCCGTGCGAACGAGCGGTATGCTGCTTTCCGAAGCGGAGTCGAGTGGGTTTGACGCGATCCGAGTCGGCCTGCTCGAATCGCCGAGCCTCAAAGAATCAGTGACGGCAGGCCCTTATCACCCGGCGTTCGGCGAGCTCGCCCTGTCCGAGAAACTCGCGCTGGAACTTTCACATGAGAACCCAAGCGGCCCGTGGCGCATAGAGCGCCGCCTTATCTCGCGCATGACGGGCCACGGACGCAGGGGCATAAAACGCCTCGCGGAACTGACGGGGATGACCGTGCGTGAAGTGGAAAGCAAACTTAGTACATCCGCTCTGATAAAATGCTCCTAAAATTGAAAATAGCCTATTGGATTGCGTGCGTCGCCGCATCCTGCGCATTTTTTTACGCGTTCGTCGTCGATTTCTTTGGATTATCGAGTTTTCCCGCTATTTTGCGCGCCATCGTCGTCGATCTGTTTGCTGGGATCGTTCTTATTTATGTAAATCTTTTTCACACAAATTATTCTCCGGCTGGAAGAGTTCTGCTCTCTATCGCGTATATGGTTTTCCTGTCGGTTTTCACCGCTATTTTCAGAGCCGAAGGCTATGGATCCTATGGACGACAGCTATCCAGTGGAAGCAGCTTAGCGCTTTTAATTGTTTTCCCTTTTATATTCGCGTTCGTTATTTATTGCTTTCACAACGACATGGTAGACTGAGCGATAAATATTTTTAGCGGTTATAACCGCTAAAAATATTTATTTGAGATTGACCGACGGTTATGACCGCTATATACTGCGGGCGACAGAACTAAGGAGAGAAACGTGTCGCCGGAGACGGTTCTATCGTACATTAAAGCGTGCGAGGACGCGTTTTTGTTTTACAGGGTCAAACGGCGCGACCTGGCCGGGAAAAAACTGCTCTCGGTAAACGAGAAATATTACGCCGCCGATCACGGCCTGAGAGAGGCGGTTTATGGGAAAAATCAGAGGGACATCGAAATCGTCCTGGAAAATATAGTCTATTTGGAGATGAGGCGACGCGGCTATCAGGTCACTGTGGGGAAAATAGGCGACGCCGAGGTGGACTTTGTAGCGGAACGTCAAGGGAAATTGCTGTACGTGCAGGTTGCCTATCTGCTCGCCTCCGAAAGCACTATCGAAAGAGAATTCGGCGCTCTGGAGAAGATCGGCGACAATTTTCCCAAATATGTCGTTTCTATGGATGAATTCGACATGAGCCGCAATGGTATAAAGCATTTTAACATCAGGGAATTTTTAATGTACGCGGGAGGGTGAGTTTTGAGATAGAATGTGTGTGAATATATCGGGCATATAGTTGCGAAGGAGTTGAGTGACATGAATGATATTATCATAAAAGCAAATACGTTGCCTGAACCGTTGCTCCGACTTATGCGGACAGACAGGATAAAGGTTCATACGGAAGAAGAAGGGGTCATCAGCTTGATTCCGATTTCGGAGCCGATTGATTGCACTAAGGATTTATTCGGCATTTTCTCGGACGGTAAAATGTCCGCTGATAAATACTCAGAGCGCAAACAGACCGAAAAGGAACTTGAAATTTGAATCGCGAGTATGTTTTAGACGCCTGTGCGCTCATCGCATTGTTGACAGGAGAGGACGGAGCCCAAACAGTCAGAGCAATTCTAAATGAAGCTTGCGTAGGAGAAATGAAAATCCGCATGAACAAGTTAAACCTGCTTGAAGTATATTACGACGCTTATCGTTCATATGGAAAGAAAGTGGCGGATGAAACGCTCGATAAAATTAAGAAATTACCCATCGCGATAGTCTCCGAAATCAGTGACGCTGTTTTTGCCGAAGCTGGGCGGCTGAAAGTATCTTATAAAATCTCGCTCGCCGACTCGATAGCTTTGGCGGAAACATTCGTTTCAGGCGGAATTTTGGTGACTTCTGACCACCATGAATTCGATGTGATAGACCAGAGTGATAATATTGAATTTTATTGGATACGATAGATCGGATTATGATATCATGGACACAACAACAAGGCGACGAGAGAATTTCTCGTCGCCTTGTTGTTGTGTTTGAATATACGTTTATTTGCGTCTTTTTACCGCCACCTCGTGCTTGTCCTGTAGAAGTTATGCGCCATTCCTTTCTTGCCGTCCTTGTCCTGCTCCGCTAATTTGCGCTCCGCGTAGCGGGAGAACATGACGAACGGCAGGCCGATTATCAGGTAGATGAAAGCTACCATGATGCCGGTTCCGAAGTAGTCGTAATATGTTCCGGCGAGCTGCCCGTATGCTTTCGTCAGGTCGACGAGCGTTATCGTCGACACGAGCGACGAGTCCTTCAGAAGCGATATGAAGTCGTTCGTTATCGGCGGTATGACGACGCGGAACGCCTGCGGAAGAATGACCTCTTTCATGGCCTGCCATCTCGTCATCCCGAGCGCCAGCGCCGCCTCCCACTGCGTCTGCTGTATGGCGAAGAGCCCCGCCCTGTATATCTCGGCCTCGTAGGCCGCGTAATTGAGACCCAGTCCTATCGCTCCGGCCCAGAACCGGTCGAGGGTTATTCCGATATTGGGCAGCCCGTAGAATATGAAGAACAGCTGTATCAGAAGGGGCGTACCCCTCATGAATTCGACGAACGCGGCCGCTATTAGCGCTATCCACTTGGGGGCGAACACACGAGCTATGGCCAGTACCAGGCCGGACACTATGGCTATCAGCATGGCGGTTATGGAGACCTCGAGCGTGAGCGCGGCCGCTTCGCCGAACGTCGGCAGCATCGACCGGTAGCGCTCTATCTTCTTCGAGAACGTGAGTTCGGGGCGGTGGTTTTCCGCCCATTCGTCGTATCGCGTCATCTCTGTCCTTCGCGGGCTGAAGTCGTTGAACTCGACCGCCATGACCGGGCTCCACAGGCCCCATCTGTCATATATCTCGCGCAGTTTTCCGGAGTCGCGCATGTGGACCATGGCTTCGTTCACTTTCGTCAGCAGCTCTTTGTTCTCCTTCGTGACGGCGACCGCGTATGTTATCTCGCCTATGGGCGGCCCGACGAACTTTATTTCGGGGTTGAAGCCGGCTGAGTATATCGCGATCGGCGAGTCGAAGAGAGCCGCGTCGAGACGTCCGTTCGCCAGATCCTCGTATGTGCTCGCCTCGACGATGTACGTGCGGACGTCGACGTCGCCGAGCTCCTCCAGCACCATCTGAGCGTAGCTCTCCTTGAGCGTTCCCACTATCCTTTCGCGGCAGTCGTCCAGGTTGTTTATGTCCTGGGTCTGTCTGCGCACCGCGAGCTGGAGGAACGTCTTGTAGTAGGGGATGGAGAAATTGACGGTCTCCTCGTGTTCCGGCGTCACCTCGAGCCCGTTTATGGAGATGTCGTAAAGCCCGCGCTCGAGGCCCGGTATGAGATTATCCCACGAGTTGTTGACGTACTCCGGCGTCATGTCGAGATAGGCCGCCATCTCTTTTACTATGTCGACCTCGAAGCCTATGAGCTCGTCCGTGTTGGCCGGATTCGGGAACATGTACGGAAACCCGCCCTCGGAATCCCCGCCCCATCTCAGAACTCCGTTGCCGGCCAAAGCCGGGAGGGAGGAGATAATGATGAAAGCGGCGGCGCACGCTATAACTTTCGCAATGTTTTTCATCTAACAGTTCACCGCCGTTTCCGTTCCCGTGAAGTGCCGCAGGAATTCTTTAGTCCTGAGGTTCTTCGGGTTCGTGAATAGTATGTCTCCGTCGTCGTACTCGACTATCTCGCCCTTGTCGATGAACACTATGTAGTCGGAAGCGTCGCGGGCGAATTTCATCTCGTGCGTCACGATTATCTGGGTCATCCCCTCCGAGTCGAGATCCTTCATGACCTGGAGGACTTCTCCTACCAGCTCGGGGTCGAGCGCGCTCGTTGGTTCATCGTAGAGCATGACCTTGGGATTCATGGCGAGCGCACGGGCGATGGCGGCGCGCTGGCTCTCCCCTCCGGAGAGTGTGGACGGATATTTGTTTGCCACCGATTCGAGGCCCACTTTTTGGAGCAGCTTCATCGCTATATCGCGCGCCTCGGCACGGCGCATCTTCTTGACCACTATGGGCGCGAGCATGACGTTCTGTATTACCGTCTTGTGGGGGAAGAGGTTGTTGTACCCCTGGAACACCATGCCGACCTCCGTGCGCATCTTGTGCGCCGTGACGAGCATATGCTCGTCCGGCTTCTGCGACACGCTCGCACGCGATATTTCCACATCCCCTATGCGTATATGCCCCGAGTCCAGCAGCTCCAGGCAGTTGAGACAGCGCAGGAACGTCGATTTTCCGCAGCCCGACGGTCCTATTAGCGAAACGAGATCCCCTTCTTTTATATTTATCGTTATGTCGTTGAGCACCCCTACGTCGCCGGTGTCCTCGAAACTTTTGCGGAGATTTTTTACAACTATGAGTGATTCTTCTGGCAGATTGACCATAGCCCTTGTCGCCTCCTGTTTAATCGTAGTGTCGCGATAACGCGGCCGTAACTCGGATAACGAGGCGATGGCATCAACGTTTGAGATCGGTCGAGGGGCTGCGGGCTATATATGCCGCTGGATTGAGGCAAAAAAAACGCGCACGAGTCGTCATTCGTGCGAACTTTATTCCAAGAAGTGTTGTTTGGAGGGTTTCAAGCTCTTTTCTGAATGATTTTGCCGAAAAATTTTTGAAAATTTCTCGGACCCGGCGAAGTACGCCAACCCGGGTTTTTTTCAATTTGATCTCACCTCCCTGTCCTTTCTCTTACATTTACATTTGTTGAAGAGAGAGTGTAAATGTTTTGAGCCTTTAATGCAATAGGTACGAAGTAAATTTATTATCTTTGATTTTACTGTTTATTCAACAGTAAAAAGCGGCGTTCTGCCAGTTATCGGGTTATAAATTCGCGTTTCGCCGGCGGAAAAATAAAATCCCAACGCGCGCGTCGTCGCTCGTCCGTCCGTAACGCGACTCGCCTGCCGGTTCCGGGAGTTCTTTTTCCAGATCCACGTCGTATAGGACGATTGGTTTTGGCTCGTCCTCGTCATCGTCCGAGACGACTATATCGAAAAAAGCCGCCCCGATGATCGCCAGCACGACGATGATCTTAAAAATTTTTATTTTTGTGGCCCTCAAATATCTCAAAAATATCGCCCCTTCTCCGATGTCGCCGTAACAAACATTTTTACGCTAAGCTATGCCGTCGCTCGAGCCAATCCAAAACGATCATTTGAACGCGAATTGGCGCGAGCGAGCGGCGGTATACGGGATGTTATTCGCCGACGACGGTGAAACGCTCCTTGACGTGTTTCGCGCTCTCTGTCTCGTCGATCAGAGCGATGGCGGCGTCGGCATAGCTTATGACGCTCATTCCCCGCGAGTTGAACATTATATCGTCGAGGCCCGCCCTGTATTTGCCCGTTTTGAGGCCTTCGGCGTCGAACAGGGCCGGCGGGCTCATATATGTCCAATTTATGTCGCCGCGTTTTTGCAGCTCATAAAAAGCGTCATTCATGGCTCTTGCCAGCGGTCCATATGCCAGAGGCATGTCTGGCGAGTCGAGCATAAGCGTCGTATGCTCTTTGTCCACAAAGAGGCTTCCGTTGCAGCCGACCACGATCAGCCGGTTGTGTTTGCCCGAGAGCATATCGGCCAGGTGCTTCAACGAAGTGCCGTGCAGCTGCAGGAGAGCCGGTTCCCACGCTCCGAACGCGTCTATTATCACCTCGTAATTCTTCACGTCGCGGTAGGTCAGATCGAAGATGTTTTTGACGAGTATCCTCGCGGCCGGAGGAATGGCGTCGCTGTGTTTATGGATGATCGCAAGCACGTCATGCCCCCTGCTCAAAGCCTCTCTTACCAGTAACCTGCCCTCTCGACCATTGGCGCCAATGATCGCGATTTTCATAATGAGTACCTCCAGATTATTTGTATTTGCTTTTAACGGCCTATATAAGTAAAATAATACAGAGAATAAGCATAGTAAAGTAGGCACAAAATTGTGCAATAGGCTCCAAAGAGTAACTATTGCGCCGTAAAGGAGGTATGCGCTATGAAGTTACCGTCGTGTCCCATCGAATTGACGTTGACGCTGATATCGGACCGATGGAAAGTGTTGATCATCCGCGATCTCATGGATGGTAAAAAACGTTTCGGCGAGCTGAAAAAATCAGTGGGCAGCATATCGCACAAAGTGCTCACGTCGAACCTGAGAGGCATGGAGGCGGCGGGGCTTGTGACGCGCGAGGTGTTCGCGGAGGTTCCCCCGAGAGTTCAGTACGAACTCACGGAAACCGGCTACAGTTTGAAACCTATTTTTGACGCGATGATCGAGTGGGGTTTGGATTACAAAACGAAAAAGGCAATCAACGGGTGACTGAAACCACGTTGTTTTCAGGCGGGATTGGATCCGCTGGTTTTAAGCTCCGGATTGCCGCGCCGGCGCTATCGACGCCGCGTTTTTTGGGCGGCGATCACGGCGGCTATCCCCGCGCCGACGCCGTTGTCTATGTTGACGACAACGAGCCCGGGGGAACACGAAGCCAGCATCGTCTGAAGAGCCACGTTGCCGCCTGACGCGATGCCGTAGCCGACGGACGTCGGCAGCCCTATCACGAGGCACGGTACGAGCCCGGCGACCACTGTCGGCAGCGCTCCGTCCATGCCGGCCGCCACTATGGCTATGTCCGCGTCCCGTATCTCCGGCAGCGAGTCCAGCAGCCTGTGCAGCCCCGCGACCCCGACATCGAAGAATTTTTTCACGTCGCACCCCAGAAACTGGACGATCTCAGCCGCCTCGAGCGCAACCGGCACGTCGCTGCTGCCGGCCGAGATGACGGCCACCGTCGCGCCGAGCCTGGGGGCGGGGGTGAACTCTATGAGGCCGAGCTTCGATACGGGGTTGTAGGACATGGG
>JAITOL010000105.1 GCA_031289955.1 Synergistaceae bacterium | reverse complement strand
GCGGCCGCCATCACGCTCAACTTTTTCGCGCTGATGTGCTCGCATGTCGCGGCTTTCACCACCCTGTACGAGCTGAAGCTGGATTTTACCCGGCACATCGCGTCGCTGTCCCTATGTTTCCATACCGAAAATCCACAGGGAAGCTACGGAAGATCGTGGACGATAACATCGAAAAGCTGGAGGGCTTTGTCGCCCACCAGCTTCCCGACCTGGCCGGTTCACTTGCCATGCCGCTGGTCACGCTGGTCATTTTGTTCGTGTTTGACTGGAGGCTGGGGCTGGCCAGCCTTGTGCCGGTGATACTTGCCTATCTCATCCAGGCCTCTGCCTTCGGAAATTCGTCAATGCACACATTTATTAAGAATTATCAGGATTCGCTGGAGGACATGAACAACGCGGCAGTCGAGTACGTGCGCGGCATTTCGGTGGTGAAGGCGTTCAATCAGACGATCTTCTCCTCCCGCAAGTTCCACGGCATCATCAAAAACTACGGGAAATTTTGCCTGGGCTTCACGATGGCCTTCAAAAATTATATGGCGGTCTTTCTGCTTATCATAAATCACGTTTACCTGTTCCTGATCCTGGTCATTATCATCCTCTCCGGCAGCGTGACGGACTACGGCAAGTTCGCTCTGGCATCCGTGTTCTACCTAGTATTCTCCGTCTCCCTGCCCACGCCGTTCACGAAACTCCTCTACGTTTCGCGTCTCGGTGAGCAGATCGCCGACGGTATCAAGCGCATGGATCGGGTGCTTGACGCCATTCCGCTCAAGGAAACATCCTCGCCCGGGACGACGCGCGAGTATTCGGTCTCGTTTGAGAACGTCACCTTCACCTACAACGGCGAAAATGAAGCAGTCGCGCTCAAGGGCGTTGTCTTCACGGCGAAGCAGGGCGAGGTCACGGCGCTGGTGGGGCCGTCGGGCAGCGGCAAGAGCACCATCGCGCACCTTATCCCACGTTTTTACGACGTGGCGGAAGGGGCGATAAAAATCGGCGGCGTGAACATCCACGATATGGCGGGCGATTACCTGATGTCGATAGTCAGTTTCGTCTTTCAGGATGTGTTTTTATTCAAACAAAGCGTCATGGACAACATTAAAATCGGCAACCCGAACGCGACGCGGGAAGGGGTAATCGCGGCGGCCAGGGCCGCTCAGTGCCACGAATTTGTCGAACGGCTGCCCGATGGCTACGATACCGTCGTCGGAACGAAGAATATTCACCTTTTCGGCGGGGAGAGGCAGCGGGTGTCAATTTATTTGGCGTAGGAGGAGGGATAACCTTGGATTATCTTCACCAAACTGTAAACAGCGATACATTGTCAGAGATTTTTGATTTGCCGGAATCCTTACGCAACACAAAGGTTGAAGTCATCATATTTCCGGCATACGACAAGCAAACGGAGCAATCATCTGGGAAACCAGCGTTCGGTCGTTTAAAACAATATGCCGATCCTTCTCTGATCGAGAGAGAAGCACACGCATGGGAACTGGCTATGATGGAAAAATATGCAGATCGCTGACGCAAATATTGTCCTTCGCTATATCTTGGACGATCACGTCGAGCTTTCACAGAAAGCGAAAGAGATATATAGTCCGTATTGACGAGTAATGTAATATCGGCTAATCTTATCGCATCATGAAGATATAGACGTTGCCATGAAGGTGACCGAGCCGCACAAGCGGCGCGTGACCTTTGTGGCAATTTTTTTAAAATTAGGAGGGAAATAATTATGCACATGGCAGACGCGCTGCTGTCGCCGACTGTCAGCGGAGTTATGTCGGCAGTGACCGCGGGGGCGATAGTGTTTTCGGCTTCCCGCGTGAAAAAAGAGGCGGAACTGTCTCCGGCATGGATTGGCGACAGAAAAATCCCGGTTATGGGTGTGATGGGAGCGTTTGTTTTCGCGGCGCAGATGATCAATTTCACCATACCGGCAACGGGATCTAGCGGACACATCGCCGGCGGAATATTGCTTGCCGCCATGCTGGGGCCATACGCGGCGTTTCTCACTCTCGCTTCCGTGCTGGTTATCCAGTGCCTGTTTTTTGCCGACGGCGGTATTCTGGCGCTGGGATGTAATATTTTTAACATGGGATTTATCTCCTGTCTGATAGCGTATCCAAACATCTTCAAACCGATTGCGGGGCGGGCGCCGGACGTGAAAAAAATTACGACCGCCAGCGTCGCGGCATCCGTGGTGGGTTTGCAGATCGGCGCCTTAGGTGTCGTGCTGGAGACTTTGTTCTCAGGCGTCACGGAACTGCCATTTTCGACGTTCGTACTTTTGATGCAGCCCATTCACCTGGCGATTGGCGCGGTCGAGGGCATAATCACGGCCGCGGCGCTATGTTTCGTATTTCAAATGAGGCCGGAACTGCTGGATTTCTCAGATGGCGCGCCTGCGCCCGCCTCTTCCAAACCTTCAGTGTCGTACGCTAAGACGCTTCTGGTACTGCTCGCCATCGCGGCGGCTGTCGGCGGAGGTCTGTCGCTTTACGCGTCCGATTACCCGGATGGCCTCGAATGGTCGATGGAGCGAGTCGCGGGAACTACGGAACTGGAACGTTCCGATCCCGCTCATGAGGCGGCGGCAAAATTGCAGGAATCTACGGCTTTCATGCCCGATTACGGATTCAAAAGCGACGGCGACGAAGGTTCGGCACTTGGCACCAGTTCATCCGGAATCATAGGGGGCGCTCTGACTCTGGCGCTTGCCGCGGCGGTCGGCGCCTCGATCACAGCCTTAAAGAAACACCCGAAAAAAAATGACGCGATCTGAGGCCCGGATCGTATGACCGCCGACTTCAGACATGCCGCCGCCGGATTGCGGGCGCTGGAAAACCTGTCCGAAAAAAACACGGTCATACACCAGCTCCATAGTTTCGTGAAATTGACCGCCGCTGTTGTGTATGTGGCGGTCGTCATTTCTTTCGGGCGATACGAGGTAAGCCGTCTTCTGCCTTATTTTTTTTACCCGGCGATCCTCATGCCCATTTCCGAGACGCCGTTCAGGCAGATGTTTTATAGATTGTCGATGGCGCTGCCCTTCGCGCTCTTCGGGGGGCTCGCCAACATTTTTTTCGACAGGCCGCCGATGTTTTTCTTCGGCGGAATTGTTATAACCGCCGGCGCGGTATCGTTTGTCTCTATTCTGATAAAAACCGTCCTGTCCGTGTGGGCCGTCCTGTTTCTCGTCTCGACGACGACGATATGGGATCTGTGCGGCCAGTTGATACGGCTGCGTGTCCCGCGCCTCCTCGTGCTCCAGCTCTCGCTCACGTACAGATATATCTCATCGCTGATGGAAGAAGCCTGCGCCATGTACCACGCGTACATACTCCGCTCCCCCGGAATGAAGAAAGGCGTCCGCATAACCGACATGGGGCAGTTCGTCGGTTCTCTGCTGCTTCGCAGCTTCGACAGGGCCTGGAATGTTTATGCCGCGATGAAATGCCGCGGTTTCGACGGCTCCTTTTCCGCTTCAATCGGCGATAAAGAGGGTAAACTGAAATTTTCCGACTGGCTTTATCTGTTCAGCGCCTGCGTCCCCGCTGTTCTGCTCAGATGCTGGTCATAAAAGATCTCACGGTTGTTTATCCGGACGGCACGAAGGCGTTGGATGGGGTCGATATGTCGGTCGGCCCCAACGAACGAGTGGCGCTCATTGGGGCGAATGGAGCCGGAAAATCGACGCTTCTGTCAGCCATAATGGGACTTGCCCCGACGTCCGGAGGGTCTATAACGATGGACGGTCTTGTCCTCTCGAAGAGTACCGAGGCCGAAGTGCGGCGCAAGATCGGTATCGTCTTCCAGAATCCGGACGACCAGTTATTCATGACGCGTATCCGTGACGATGTGGCATTTGGCCCCCGCAATTGCGGTTTGCCACGGGAAGAAATCGAGGCGAGGGTCGACGGGGCATTGGGGAAACTGCGCATTCTCCATCTCAAAGACAGGGCATCCGGCAGATTGTCAGGAGGCGAGAAACGCCTCGCCGCGATCGCCGGCGTTCTCGCTATGAACCCAGGAATGTTGCTGCTCGACGAGCCATCTTCATTTTTGGATCCCAAAGCGCGCAGAAATTTGATCCAAATCCTCTCGAGCCTGCCCCAGGCTGTCCTTATCGCCACGCACGATCTCGATTTGGCGAGCCGTTCATTTTCACGCGTGGTCGTCCTGCAAAATGGCCGTGTCCGGGTTGAAGGTCCGCCCGACGACATTCTCTCAGATGAAAAAAAGCTGGAGGAGTACGGACTTTAATCCTTAATCCAGCGTTCCACTGATATATAATACTTCCTTCACTTGCCCCTTGCCGTCGAATGTAATATTCACATTGCCCCATTCAGTCTGGTACCGCCACAATTCCTCGCCGTCTTCGCTATGTGTGGCGTCGTCGGGTTCCGATAACAGAGACCTGACGTAGTCTCTGTCGCACCACGAAACTCCGCAGAATATCCCGCCGAGGCCGAAGCCAGGCCTGGAATATCTCACCTCTTTCCACAGTATTTCTTCTTCCCGTATTGCTTCGGACGAGGCGAGAGTCAGATAGAAGGACGCGGTGGCGCCCGAAAATTCCTGCGTGACGCCGAGTATCGCCGCGTCGATGCCGTAATGCCACCATGCCGTATCGTCTCGTGAAAGAAGCGGTCCGAATATTCGAATTGTCTGGTCGAGGAAGGAACTCGATTTGGCGCCCGAATGCAACGTCATATCCACATGCAGCATAAATCTGCCGATGGGGGACTCCTCTTGAAACTCGAACTCATCAGCTCTGACCCAGCCAATTACCTCGAAGCCCTCGACCGGAATTTCGTACCACGACTCTCCGTCGTCCTCCTTTACGCCTACGGCCGTGGATTGGAAAAACGAGTCGTCGTACGGAGCAATTTGTTTTAGTACCTTCGCTGATTTGGATGGCAATTCACGCAGCGTTGCCCCTCCGAGTACCTGCCCCCACCCAGGCAAACCGGACGCGGCGAGAAGCCTCTGTGATCTTTCGGACCAGTTGAAGACGGAGGCCGTGTCCGACTCCGGCGGTTTTTCGCCGCCGGATTTCAGCCGTTCGAGCCGCCTCGCGCATTCGTCGTCCAGCGGTTCCGCGTGTGTGAATCTGGCGCTTACGCAGGGAAACAGGTATCCATATTGCACCGAGTTGTTCGCCAGGCGCAGTTCGCTGTTTTTGTCACTGTAGCAGACTATCCTGTACCACACCGATCGGTCGTCCTCATTTTTGATCGTAGATGCCCTTGCGACGAAAAAATCGCCGCTTTTTGCCTTCGCAAGCACGTGCGTATTCTGGCCAGGCCCCGATCGTAAGTTCACATTGTCGCCGGTGATCGTTATTTTGACGTAATCTCTGACCGGTTCACCGATGAACGCCGGCTCGTCGTAGATGGCGCCCGATACACCGCTGACATCCAAAGAAAGTTTTTTCGCCAGATTCACCCATCGTCCTCCATCGGATACGTAAGTATAGGCGAGGTCAATGGCATTTCCGTTCACGTAGACAGCCCAATAAGCTTCTTCTTCGTTTTTTATGGAGACGTCCGAAACGCCTGTGACCGCGGGCCAAATATCTCCGCACGGTTCGCACAGCAACTTGACCTCGTCCTGGCGAGCCAAAATAACCGCAGCTTCCTTTGCCTTGTCCTCGGTGATCAACGCCGCCTGATCGGCCAGCGCGACGCCGCAAGAAAACGCCAGAAGCAAAATGACTTGAATGAGAACTATGTCGCGCAATGCCGATTTCCCGCTCATATTTCATTACACCGTCCTTTATGATTTATGCCAAGCCGCGATCAAAGATGTATCTTGATAAAGAAGTAGTTTCTGCTTCGAATCTTACGAGTGCGGCCGGCCCGCTTGCAGAGTGGTTTTGCGGCATTCGTGGATATGAGGGGAGGGATAGGATATAAACATAAGTAGCGGCGAGGGGTCTTTTTGTCTCCCTCCGGTTTCCCATTTTATTTTATTTAGGGCGTGTCTGCAAGGTTGTGCCAACAATATTGCCCATCAACTCACGGTTCGATTTATGTACTGCGCTCTTAAAAGCTCCATAGTATAACTCAAATAGCATAATCGAAGAAATATATATTTCCGAAAGAGGAATTTCGCCGCCGCATCTCCGCTGGACTCGCGCAGGACGCGTTCCACCTGCCACGGCCATCCGTCCCAATCGTACCCGAACGCAATTTTCGCGATCAAGTCATTCATGCTCTAAAAAGACATGAGGAGCATCAGGGTTATTAATTCGTAGGCTTTTCACGGGCCTCGTCTTTCAGCGTGTCTGTTTGCCGGTACGAGACCATCAATGTTTCGAATTCTTTTATTCGGCTCTCCATAGCCTCCACTCGCGACAAGAAGTTTTTCCTCGCGATCTGTCCTTTGTTTATGATCGCCTCGCCACGAGTCCATCCGCTCGTAGGGAAATGTTTTTTCAGCCTGCTGACGCGTCTGCTTACGGCGTTGCCAAGATCGGCGGCGCTTGTCCATGGCTCAATATTCTCCGTGTCTGCTCCGCAGAGCACTTCAAGGATAGTTGCCGCGTCCGCGCTTGATTTGCCGCCATCTTGTTTCTGCACGAATATAGCTCGTGGTTTTTTGCTCATACACACGCATCTTAACTCGTGTTTCGATGATATTACATAATCGTATGATGCTCGATTCGTTCCTATAATTAGCAAGTGGTAGTCGCTCTCGTCAATAGCGTTGCGAATCAGGCTCGTGGTTACAGCATCTGTTTGACATGATCGGAGCATTCCGACAGGGATACAGTCGATTTCAAGGAGTGCCCGTATTGTCTCATCTTGCTCAAGATCGCTCAGGCAGACGGCACTTACGTAAACGAGGTAAAGTTTTTCCGCCGGGTTCCTGTCTATCGAAAGAGTTGGAAGTTCGTAGATATCGCCGCTGGAGCCCTGTTCCGATGTAGCGTCAGCCTGTTTTCGTCCCATGACCTCGTCGATGCTGAATGAAAAAAAGTCCGCCAGCGCCACGATGTACTCCAGGCTAGGTTGTGCCTTTCCATACTCAACATCCTGATAATGCCTTTCGGTTTTACCAGTGCCCAAAGCTACCTGTTTTTGAGTTAATTTTCTGGCCTTGCGCAGTTCTCTCAATAGCTCTCCAAGGTTCATTGGAATTACCTCTCAGAGTAGTATCTAAAGAAAAAATAAACATTATTGACACGAACCTCATACCGTGATAACATCCTAATAACGAATTGAGATTCGGTATGTTATGAAATTAATAACCAAGATACGAATCGCCGTAGTCATCGCGACGGCAACACAAAAGAACACAAGAGCCCTAACCGTCTGGTTAAAGGATTTCTTTTGTGGATGTTGGTCTATTATAACTCATTGTTGGACGCCGACGAGAACGCAGTCAAAATTTGTCGTTGCTCGCTTTGTTTGTCGTGGCGTTGCCTGAAACTTTAAAAAGCAAACTGAAAAAACGGGCACAGAAGAGTTAATTCTAAAGTCTGGTATTATGTCAATCCTTTGATAATTTTGGTCAAACTTTAAGTCCGACAGGCTGCTAGTACTCCAGCTAACGAAAGAGAAGGTGATTGAAATTGAAGTACAAGAAATATGCCTCATTTATCCTGTGCGCGCTACTGATGACTGCGATAACAGTTTTTTTAGCGCCTAATGCGGCTTTCTCCACTGTAGTAGGCGTAGGCGCTCTAATCGGCAATGATACTGTCACGAATGGCACACTTGGAACATCTTATAGTGCGTGGATTGCGGCCAGTGGGTCGGCGCCGATTAGCTGGAAATTAGAGTTAGGCAGTCTGCCAGACGGCTTGAAGTGGGCTGTTGAAAACAGCCAGGGAGGAAGAATAAATATTACGGGTACGCCAAACATGCCGGGCACGTTCACTTTTAGATTCTATGTGTCGAACTGGGTATCTGCCGGCTATCACTACATCGGATCCACCAAAGATTTTACCATCGTCATCCAGGGCCCCTCGAAAATTACCACGACGTCTCTACCGGCTGGCACCGAAGGAGTATTGTACAACCAAGCGCTCAGCGCCCACGGACCCGTGCTAAACTGGGCCGTCGAGCCCGGCGCTCCTCTGCCGGACGGCTTGTATCTGAACAGCGGCGGAGTGATTTTCGGCACGCCAACTAAGGCAGGGACATTCACCTTTTCGATCAAAACAACAAACGCTTGGGCCAGCGACACTAAGATTCTGACCATCGTAATCAACTCTTCGGGAGTCGCACCAGGGATTGTCACTTCTTCTCTACCAGGAGGCACAGCAGGGGCTGCATACAGCCAGGCGCTTAGCGCAACCGGTACGACACCGATAACCTGGTCACTCGACAGCGGAAGCTTACCTAATGGCTTGAGTATAAACGGAACCACCGGAGTGATTTCCGGTACGCCAACGACGGCTGGTACGTTCAATTTTACTATTAAAGCGACGAACTCAGCTGGCAGTGATACGAAAGCGTTTTCAATTACAGTGTACGTTGCAAGCAATAGCGGAAGTGGATCCTCTTCTGGCGGAGGCGGCGGATGCTACGCCGGATTTGGCGCTCTGCCGATGTTGGCGCTAGCATTTACCGCAATCATGTTGCGACGTAAAGAGTAGTCATTCGAATTCAATTGGGCATTATGTAAGAATCGAGTAGGAGGCCGCTCATTTATTTGAGCAGCCTCCTTTTAGTGCGCCAGGCATGAGCGCGAGCTAGGCGGTGGCGGTCTAATTCTAATTCAAACGCGCATCCTGCGCGTTTGAATTAGAGAAGCCGCAATGCTGCGCATTGCGCGGCGCGACATCGTGTCGCGCATTCTAATTTTGAGTCAAATAAAAGCATATTTGACTCAAAATTAGAATAAGTCCGCTACGGGCTCGGCTGTAGACGAGCTTCTGGATTTTCTGAAGGCGCACGGCGGCGAGCTAGTCGTCAGTATATCGCTTGGCAGATACGAGCCGAGTCCTGTAAGGCGGGCAGAGATACCGAAGCCCGACGGATGAACACGGGAACTCGGAGTGCCGACAGTAGTGGATAGGTTAATCCAACTGGCGATAGCGCAGATACTGGAGCCGATATTCGAACCGGAATTTTCGGATTAAATTTCTCCGACACACAGAACGGGCATTTCGATGGCGTATAGGAGTTGATCATGTCGGCCTCGCCACTGTCGCCAACAACACGATGATGGTCGGCGTAATGCGTCTTAATAATGCTGTCTCAAAAATGCTTGCGTTGATGTAACATTTGTATCTCCATCCCATGGCGTTTTCCTGCGAGATTTCAGTCTGTCCATCGGTTCTCCTCCTGCGTACTATTATCATGTCACGCAGGAAATAACAACACTGTGCAAATAGGGATTTTTTTTATTTTCATTGGTAATTTCATTGATATATATTATTATATATGTTATTATTTTCTTGCCGGGGTGATTCATAATGAGAAAAAATTATTCGTCGAGAGACGTAATAAAAATTTTAGAATCAGAAGGGTGGTATTTAGTCGGAGTATCAGGCGATCATCACCAATTCAAGCACTCAACAAAAAAAGGGAGAACCACCGTTTGCCACCCTAAAAAAGACCTTGAAAAACACGAACTTGCCAGCATTAGCCGACAAACTGGAATAAAATTTTAGCCAAAGGAGGCAATTACATTGAAAGATAGATACCTTTTCCCGGCGTACTTTTGCTATTATGAGAGCGGAAAGATCGGTGTCGTGTTTCCAGATCTTCCAGGTTGCATTTCGCAGGGTGATAGCGAAGAAGATGCCTTGCGTATGGCAAAAGAAGCGCTAACATTCCACATCTGGGGGATAGAAGACGATGGAGACGACACACCAGAACCATCGGCGGTAAAAGACCTCTCACCCGAATCTGACCAGGCCATTGTCCTAATCGAAGTGTTTATGCCTCCCTTTCGCGAGCGCATGAATAATAAGGCTATAACAAAAGCGGTAACAGTTCCCAGATGGTTGGAAATCGAAGCCAAGGAAGCGAACTTAAATTATTCACAGATATTACAGGACGGACTAATGCAACGTCTTGGGATTCAGCGAAAAATCCAGAGACGACGACACAAGAACAGCGTACAACTTTAATAACGACGCGCGGGGCCTCCGTAGTGGAGAGCTCCGCGCATGGGTCTTCTCCAAAAACCTTGGCTCCTCGC
>JAITOL010000191.1 GCA_031289955.1 Synergistaceae bacterium | reverse complement strand
TTATTCCAATTTTGAGTCAAATATGCTTTTATTTGACTCAAAATTGGAATGCGCGACACGATGTCGCGCCGCGCAATGCGCAGCATTGCGGCTTCTCTAAGTCAAACGCGCAGGATGCGAGTTTGACTTAGAATTAGAATTATTGATGTGGACGTTCAAATATAACGGAGGACCGTGATGGAAAACTCGGTTGACGAAACGAGGCGTGACGAGGGACCAATCGTCAAGAGCCTTCTGGAGAACGATATCTACAAATTTAGCATGTGGCAGGCTTTAATGCACAGTCATCCAGGGGCTCGCGCGGAGTACTCTTTCGTCTGCCGGAACGAGCCGGAGTACCCCCTGGCTGACCTTGTCAACGACGTCGACAGGGAGCTGAACCACATGTGCACGCTATTTTTCAGCCAGGACGAGCTCGACTTCCTCGGAGATCTGAGCTACATCAAATACGACTTCATAGATTACCTGGCAATGTTTCGCTTTCAAAGACGCTTCGTAGAGCTCGGGAGTGACGGCGACAAGCTCGTAATCAAAGCGTCGGGGCCGCTTGTTCACGTAATGGGGTTTGAGATATTCGTCCTCTACATAGTGAGCGAGCTCTATTACAGGCGCTTCAGGCAGGAGGGGATAATCCAGGAGGCCCGCCGCAGGCTGTCGGAAAAGGTAAATTACCTCAGGGGCGCGCTGAAGGATTCAGACCCCGCCATGCCCTTTATACTCTTCGATTTTGGGCTGCGCCGCAGGTACTCCGGCGCGTGGCAGCGGGAGGTTGTCGGCACACTCGCCAGAGAACTGCCCGATTACTTCAAAGGGACGTCCAACGTGCTCCTCGCCAAGGACCTCGGCATCGCCCCGGTTGGCACGATGGGCCACGAGTACATGCAGGCCTTCCAGGCGTTCGGCATCAGGCTCCGAGACTTCCAGAAGGCGTCGCTGGAGGCGTGGGTGCAAGAATTCAGAGGAGACCTCGGTACGGCTCTAACTGACGTCATCGGGATAGACGCGTTTCTCGCAGACTTCGACCTCTACTTTGCCAAACTTTTCGACGGACTGAGACACGACTCTGGAGATCCCTACGAGTATGGAGAGAAGGTCATGGCCCACTACAAAAATTTGCGAATAGATCCCCGCACGAAGCGGCTCGTCTTCTCGGACAACCTCGATCTGCCGGGCGCGCTTGCCATATACAGATACTTCAAAGGACGCATACAGACGTCGTTCGGCATCGGGACAAACCTAACGAACGACACTCCGATACCTGCGCTCAACATCGTGATGAAGATGAACTCCTGCAACGGCCAGCCTGTGGCCAAGATATCGGACTCTCCGGGCAAAACGCCTGGCGTCGACCCGACCTTCATGGCATATCTGAGACAAATTTTCGACATGCCTGAATGATCGGGAATGGGATAGGATCATCACGCGGAAGATGCGGCTGCTGCCGGCAGCTTCTCCAGATAACTATTCACCGAATAGCGTGTGATGTTGGATCGGTTGATGATGCCGATCATCTGTCCGTTCTCAAGCACTGGCGCCTTCTTCAGATGATGCTCGCCAAGAACCTTGCATATTTCGCCAAGGCTCATGTTCAGGTCGACGCTGATGACATGTTTTGTGGCAATCTTAGAAACCGGAAACTGTAATAATGATGTCAGTTTTTCATCGAATCTATCGTTATCACTTTCAACGATGAATGAATAAGGGTTTTTGAAAGCAGGGTGTTGGTCAGCCAGATAGCGCATGATGTCGCCATCGGAAACAAAACCGACTACCTCGTCCGCGTCACTCACCACAGGCATCCCTGAAATACCTTTATCGACAAAGATACGCAAAGCATCGAGAACCTTACCATTGGGATTGAGTGTATATACATCGCGTTTTGCGATCTTTGAAAGCACGGACGGCGCGGCAGTGATTGCCTTAGCGGGGTTCTTGTATGTCCCGATGCGGAAAGCCAAGATGAGACCGGCGACGCCGATGACAGCCAACATGCACCCGGTAATCAGGAACCCCGTATATGCCGCCATACCTTCAAAGCGGCCAGAGGCAGACGCAAGGCTTGTCGCGACCGCATATACGCCGGAGAAAAATGTCGCGCCGATACACCCAGCGACTTGAAAGCCGGTGCTGATTATCGTCACACCATGTGCATTGAGTTCGGGGTCAAGACGTGATAGAGCAAAACTCTGCACAGGTCCAATGATAAGGGCTGAGCCTGAAATAACGAAGATGAATAGAAACGCCATGAGTATGAGTGAACCCGTGCTGGCACAAAGCGAAAGAGCGATTGTGGATGCCGCTGTTATGGCGAAGCCAACGGGTAAAAGCGCTTTCACGCCGTGCTTATCATAGATCTTTCCCGCGAGAGGTGCGGTCACTGCCGCAAGTATGATCGCCGGAAACAAGGTAAAAGCGGCATCGAGCGGTGAAGCGCCAAGCGAACCCTGTATGAAGATGGGAATAATGATGTTCATGGCAAACATGATGATGAGCGCTATCATATTCATGATGACACCGATGGCAAAGGGCTTGACAGAAAGTGCCCTGAGGTCAATGAGCGGATGTTCTAGTTTCTTTTGACGCGTCGCGAACAGAATTAAGGAAACCAGCCCAATGAGCACCGCAGCCAACGAGATCACAATATTGCCATCGAATACCGCCGAAACGCCATATAGGATACCAACGAGCGCGAGGCCAATCAATGTGACCGAAAGAGCATCCAATTTAGGGTGTGTCAGCTTACTGATATCCCCGAGTATGGCAGCCCCGCAGAGGAAGCACAAGGTCGACAAACCGGCAAAAACCCACAAAAGGCTGTGCCAGCTGAAGACAGACAACAAAGCTCCGGCAATGACAATACTGAGAGAAGGTCCAAGAGTGGTCATGGCGCCCATAAGACCCATGCAGATCCCCAATTTTTGGCGAGGCGCCACCTCAAGGGTAATATTCATACCAACGGGAATCAGTAAGCCTGTGCCCAGAGCCTGAATGATCCGCCCGATAAGCAGAACGGGGAAGTTCAAGGCGAGTCCGCCTATAATACTGCCGATTATGAACAGGGCGACGACAGACAGGAACAATCGCCGTGTTGGAATGCTGCGATAGAGAAATGCGGAAATGGGAACCATGACTCCGGCGCCGAGCATATAGGCGCCCGCGAGCCACTGGACCGTTGACACACCAATTCCAAAATCCTCCATGATCGGCGTGAAACCAATATTAAGAAATGTTTCATTGAAGGTCGCCAAAAAGGCAGCGAATGCTGCCACAGCGATTACCTTTTTTGGGTTATGCGTTTCTGAAGACAATCCTATTCCTCCTCTGTCCGTGTATAAACAAGACACTCATTAAGATAGTTGCTGTTTTGCTGTGTTTTTCCATTTCACCACCTTATTTTTTCGGAATATTTGGAGTCTTTATTTTGGAAAGACTACCTGAAAACCGCATCATGGCACAAAAAAAAACGCATAGAGTCCATTTCGGAATTCTACGCGTTTCAGCTGGCCGAAACAGAATCTTATCACGCCGCGCCCAAAAGTCAACTTTTATTTTTCATGGCTACAGAATCGAACGACCGCCGCTTCCTTGCGCTAAAAAATAGCCCTTGCGAGAAAACGGGCTCCCTGGGCCTTTATCCACTTATGAGAGCTAGCGCGTTCGAGGGCGTGACTGCCTGAACCGGAGAGAGAACAAAATCCTTCACGTTGCGCGTCACTATGAAGTCCGCTACTATCCTCTCCGCGCACATTGACTGCGCCGCATCCTCAAAATCCCTCATCCCGCATGAAAAAGCCCCTTTTATATCAGCGCTGGTGACATCGGCGACATCGACTATGGAGATGAGAGCCAGCAAAGCATCGCGCACATTTGCAGCCGCTGTGTTTTTCCGCAGGATGTACATAACGTCAGTTACCGTGATAGCGGAGACGTAACCTTCAGCCCTTTTCGCTTCGCAGCATCTCAGAATTTTCAGGGAATCCATGAAACCGTCGCGCTTCGACAGCACATCGACAATGTTGTTGGTATCGAGCAGCAGTCTCATTGCCGCCGCAAACGTTCGCTTTTCATGGCGTTTTCGTCAACGTCTTCTGGTATGACGCCAACCAGACGGTCGGATAAAAAAGACACAGTTTTATCCATTCCCAGCAATCTGGCTATGGTACGCCCGTTTTTAGTTATCACTATCTCCTGTTTAGCGGCCAGTTCAAGGTACTTTCCGAAATTATTCTGCACTTCCGTCGAACTTACTATCATTGTCCAGCCCCCTTAAAGCGAAAGCATAATACTATTTTCGTTTTTTGCCAGTACACCAAAAAACTCGTCGTCAATTTTTTCTACTTCCCGTTTTATTTTCAGCACAGCGCTAGGAACATCATTACCGTTGCCGCTGTTGTTTTTTCTTGTCACGGCGACAGGACAAACTTTAAGCGCCTCGCCGTCGATTCCGCGTCGAACTTCTTCCATCGCTGACCTTTCGCCCAGTCTGTCATGCTTTTGTGATCCTCGTGTCCCGGGTCGTTTATTACAGCGAGGAAATCCTCATAGCCCGGAGTTCCGCCTACATCTTCCGGTGGCGCGTCGCCCTCTCCGGACAGCAGAACGGGCAATTCGTCAGTACAGTCTTCCAGGACATCTGTTACCTCGATATAGTGATGCCAATCATCACCGTAGTCGTAAACGTATAAAATGTATTTGTAGCGCGGAATGTACTCCGACAGCTTTACACCCGTCAGGAGTCTGGCGTTGTCCCGATATTTGAGTTCCTTGTCGCTTATAGCAAGCTCGACCGACGGTTCTTCGCCGGCACGCCCCTCCGCAAAGAGAGCGAAATTGTAGAGATGGTAATCCTTCCAGCAGAAAGCGGCTTGAAGTATGCTATGGAGCTGTTCAAACGTAATGTTTGCCGGTACCCGCAATTTACGGCACGCGTCGCCGCTCATCAAAGCAAGCCTTATATCGAGGTCGAACGCGCGGCATTTCCTGACCGGCAAGCCGTAGCGCTCAAACAATTCGATTATTTTTTCAATAGGATAGTACATTGCCTCGTAATTATTTATATTTCCGATTAAGCAGTGACTGGCATAGATGCTTAATCCGACATTGTCGCTGCGGACGCTAAACCCGAAACACGCGCATGTGTGGTTAATCAACAAAGTCTTTTGTCTGTCCGTGTTCCGAAAGTATGAGATTTTTCCGGCCTCACTGATATAGCGCTCAATCACTTCGGGGTTGATTTGTTCCGCGAGCAGGGTCTCCCGTAAGGTATCGATGAAAAGCTCGGGCAACTTTGGCCAGTCTTTTTCCATGATATTGTTCAGCACAATGACATACTGGCTCACATCGTTCATAAAGACGACAATCATGTGCCGTCCGCCATCTACTACGTTTGCCCGCCAGGAATATAGCTCGTCAAAATCGTCCTGAGCCTTGGATAATTTTATTTTGAGTTTGTCAGCCAGTTTCTTTGTGACGTGAATCAGCATGTCGATTCTCCTATTCCAAACAATATATTACAAAGCAAATTATACACGGCATATGCGCACATTACCTATTTTCCCCTGTTCAAGCGGGTCAAACAGATGCGCCAGCTTGATCCGGAGCCGGAGACAGCCTTGATTTTGTCTCACCAGCTACCTCAAGGATTGACGAACAGAAATAACCAGCGATGCGATCATACATCATTCGATTTCCCGTCTTGTTCGTTTTCGTATTTGGATAGCAACTCCTCAAGCCTTAATTTCAAATCAGGCAGGTCGTCCCGGATTATCTCCCAGATACGAGAGAAATTCACTCCCTCGTAATCGTGTATGATCCGATTTCGCAGTCCGTATAGACTTCTCCACGGAATATACGGGTGCGATGAAGTGAATCCGCCATCCAGGCGTTTTACCAATTCTCCCATCTGCCCCAGATTAAAAACGCAAGCTTCAATAACGAGTGAATTCTTTGAGAAATTTTCAAAAGAATCGAACAACCCGCTATATTCCTCTATTTTAGAGATATGAGAGAGCAGCTTCCTTAGTATGATCGTCGAGTTATTGCGCATAGATGACAACGCCCGTCTTCGCTATCTCAACGTCTATTTTTGAGCCTCTGACGATTTCACGCACGTCTATCAGATCGACTTCCTTCTGTAAAACCTCCTGAACATCCGCGACTAGTTCGAAAAAGGATAAACCGCGGAGACCGCTGTCGACCAAAATATCGATGTCGCTTTTCTCTCGCGCTTCGCTGTTGGCGTATGATCCAAACAGGATTGCTTTTTTGACGTTGTGTTCTTTAAGAACCGGCGTCACTTTATCTTTGATCTCATCAACGGTATAAACATCTTCACTGATAGCGTTCATGATCAATACCTTCCTCATCTTCAAACATGATCGTTGTCGACCAAAACATAAATATGCTCAGCAATTCGGAGACAAAATATTTTTTATGTGTAACAGGCCATTTTCCGGCGTTCGTCCTCTTTCACAAATTTATCCTTCCACAACGAAACAATTATAACGCCATACAGGCGCGCGTTACAGCTTTTGCATAATGTCCAGCAGACTTTGATAACTGTCGGCTTCGTGATATTTTACCTTGCTCGTGGATAGTTCGTTGAACAGCTTCTTCGCGCAGGAAATTTTCGCCTGTTCAATTGGCTTCAAGTTCAGGCTGTCCATCGCGCCTTTTGTTTCCGCAATGAAGAAAATATGCTTCACCGTGCCCCGGCGGAACGCTATTGCCCAGCCGGGCGAATAATGGCCGACTGGCGTTGGGATATGAAACCCCTTTGGACCGCTCGGCAGCTTCGCGTATACGACGACCTCGCCGGCATTGTCAAGATCCTCGGCGAATCGCCGCTCAACGCTGTTTTCAGCCGTGTCGTCGGTGAACACATAGTCCTGAACGGCTTTTTTTGCTTGAAACGCTTTAGCGAACTCCCGCGGCGATTTGCTCATATTGAAAATATCCTGTTTGTACGGTTCTTCGGCGCTTGGTCGATATGAAATATGCTCCACTACTACCGCCGCTTTCTGTCTGTTGATCTCAAGGGTGACTTTGAAGATGAACTCCTCCGGGTTCTGACAGAACATTGACAGCTTTTCATGCCCCAGGCCCTCGAGTATCGCGGTTACAGTACGACGGGTAAGCGTCGTTCCTTTGGCGATTTTGCCGACCAGGTCGTAGCGGACGGAACTGTCCTGGGAGTGCTCCAGCGTTCGCGTCTTCGCACGCGAAACGTCAAATTCAGCCCCGGTTTGAAGGCCCTCAGTCAGCGTGTATTGGAGTTTTGTGACATATAAATTTTCATAGATCGCCGCGATGGATTTTCGGGCAAGCTCGCCGCTGTCAAACTCCACTGTATAGGCATATCTGTGATTAATGGCGCTCCACAATTCCTGGAACTCCTTCTTGTGGAAATTATCGTTAAGCGGATTGGCTTTGACTTTCGTGCCGTGGCCGTCGTCTATCATGGCATCCAGGGCGCCTTGGTCGAAGATGCTCTGTACTAGCGCGTGTATACCGGCGGACATCGGGGCGAGATCGGCCGGCAGGTCGGCGAAAACCCCGCGTTCAGCGGCGTATCGGTATTCAGGCGTAACGTTGCCGTCCAAGTCAATATAGCCGTTCTTCAACAGGTAATTATAAATGACCTTTGCCTCGTGTTTGTTGAGGAGATGAAGTTCGCCGCCAAACATCACGCTTTTGCGTGTGAAATACTCCGCCGCCGCCTTTGCCGGGCGCTCGTACAGATCCTCCCGAATCTCGCTCTGCAAGCCGGAAACAAATCCAGCGTAGCTTTCGCTTGCTATAACCGTAAGCAGATTCAAGTTGTGAACCTGTTCACCCCAAACGTCTATGTCCTGCCTGTCGCCGAATTGATTGAGACAGAGGCGCAAGCCGCGTCCTACTTCCTGACGCTTCGCCGTGGCATTGCCGGAGTGTTTCAACGTGCAAATCTGGAACACGTTTGGGTTGTCCCAGCCTTCCCGGAGTGCGGAGTGAGAGAAGATAAACCTCGTTGGCTCGTCGAACGACAGCAGGCGTTCCTTGTTTTTCAGTATCAGGTCATACGCTGAGATGTCGTCCGAGAACTCGCTGCCGCGCTTCAGCGCGCTGTTGACGGGATGTCCCCGCTTGTCTATGGAGAAATAGCCCTTATGGGTGTCAATAGCCTCGATCCCTATCAGGTATTCCTGATACGGCGAATCAAACAGCGATAAGCGTTCGTTCAGCGCGGCAAGATATTCTTCCTCGAAAATCCGCCCGTACTCGCCGAGCGATTCCGCGCCGTCCTCACCGTAACGGCGGTAGCGCGCCACTTCGTCTATGAAAAATAAGGACAGACACTTTATTCCGCTTTGGAACAGCATTTCCTCCTTCTCAAAGTGGGAGGTTATGGTTTCGCGTATTTGTATGCGGCGCACATCATTTTCGGAAACGCCGCAGCTTCCGCTGCCAGCGCTCAGAATATCGCCATTGTTGAAAGTAACCAAGCCTCTAAACGGATCAACCTCCGCTACGGACAAACCTTTGTACTGCTCCAATTCATTGGACTCGGCATATAGGCTGTCGCCGGCGGAGAACAGATGTGTTTTGCGCTTTATGCCGTTTTTTTGTTTCACCTCAAACTCAAGACGAGCGCGTGGCGGCTTCCTGTGATCGAGTACAATTTCAGCCAGGTAGAGATATTTATCAGTACCGCGTAAATTCTTGATTTCAAAGCCCTTGACCTGAATTTTTTTCACCAGATGTTTTTGAAAGGCGTCAAGCGCGTCGAGTACATAGACAAGGTTGTGCTGTGTCCTGTGCGTCGCGGAATAATTCAACGAGAAAAGCGGATTGAAATTATTTTTCAGCGCGTTTTGCGTCGCGGCGCCGCCCATTTTCTGCGGCTCGTCCAGAATAACAATCGGACGGTTTGCCTTGATTACGTCAATGGGGCGGCGGGAACCGAACTCGTCGCGCCCCGAGTAGATCACCCTCGCTTCTTTGCCGCGCCCGTCCTCTTTTAAGGACGTTGCGAACGCCTGAATGTTGATAATCATAACGTTAATGCCGAATCCGCTGGAAAACTCGTCGAGTTTGTGGAGGTTAGACGAATTGTAGACAAAAAACCGCGCTTTTTTGCCATAGTGCTCCATAAAATGTTCCAGCGTCATTTCGAATGACTTTTTCACGCCCTCGCGAATGGCGATTGACGGCACGACGACGATAAACTTGCTCCAGCCGTAGCGTTTGTGAAGCTCGAACATTGTCTTGATGTAGACGTAAGTCTTTCCCGTGCCGGTCTCCATTTCCACGTCTAGGGAGACGGCGCCAAGTTCGCGCACAAGCGACGGCGAAAGTTTTATATTGTTTCGCGTCTGAGTCGCACGGATATTGTCGAGCAGCTGTTTTTCGGACAATGCCACGGTCGCGTTTTTGTAACCCGCGTCTCCGGTATTTTTTTCTTCCCCGTCCTGTTCATGGCCGGACGCGAAAAGCGGCGTCCGCTTATTTTGAGGCTCGTCCCATTTGCCACCGTCGCGGCGGTAACTCACGCGCTCCTGCCTGGATTGGCCGTTAAAGACGTTTATAACGCTGTCCACCGCTTCGGTCTGAAACGGCTGTATTTTGAAGTTGAATTTCATTCAGCGTCACAGCACTCTTCTGACGGTTGTCGGGCTGTACGTCGCAAAAATTTGCTCAAAATTCGCAAGCGTACTGTCGGAGGCGAAACTTTTGTCGCGGAACACAGCGTAGTATGGTTTCAACCGCGCGATTTCTGTGACGGTCCCGTCCGTCATGCTGTCAAAGCAGGCGATCAGGTAGTTGTCCATCACGGAAAATACAGCGGCGTCTGCAATTTGCCGACGTTCTATTTTGCTCGACAACAATATCCCCAAGTCGAGCATGACCTGAAACAGCAAGTCCTCCGGGGACCGGTCCTCTTTGATATTGTCGGTCAATCCGTAGATGTCGCGCTGGATGGTCTCCTGCGGCGTGCAGTAAACGTCTTTCATGTTGGAGCTGTCGAGTTTGAGGACACGAAAGCCGGTGTCGAGGTCTTGCGCGGTTAGGGGGCTTTCAGTTTTGATTTTCTCCCCAGCCCGGCGGATGCGCTCCTGGCCGATTTCACAGATGTTTTTATATCCGGCTTTCGCCGCCTCGCTCTCCGTCGGGCAGACCTCCGGCAATTGGACCATGATGAATTTGCGATTACCGCCATCCCCGGAGTTGAGCCGCATTGCGGCATGAGCGGTTGTGGCGGAGCCGGAGAAAAAATCGAGGATGATAGAACTGTTATCTAATCCTATATTCAATAAATATGATAAATATTGAAACGACTTTGCATTGTTGAATACCCTGCTGCCAAATATATCCTGAATTGTGTCCGTTCCAAGATTTGAAATGCCTACGGCGCTTTTGGGGATAAGCGAGGATGGCGCGCCCTTTCCATCATCCAGATATTTTTTTATATAAATATTCCATTTAGCCCGTTTCCCATCGTCACCTATAAGAGGTCCGGTTTTTGTTTGCTTGAATACCACATAGTTTTTTTTCTTATATTCCATGAAAGTCCCTTCGACAAACCTGTAAATATATCCAGGCTTTGGTCTAACCCTGCTTCCGTCCGGACAAACAATTGGATATATTTGGTTTATATTGGCGCTGGAGTTTTTCCATGCAAAATCTTTTTCCCTATATATGCCGTTTTCATCTTTTTTATTGTACATTTTTACAGCTTCCTCAGAAAGAGGCGCAAAAAACATCGGAAGCGAAACTTTGTCCCTTGCGTAGCATAAGCAGTATTCGTGATTTTGATTTACATATTTACTGCGTATCCCGCCGCCTGTCGATGAATTCCAGACAAATTCCGCAATGTGATTTGCCTCTCCAAAAATTTCGTCGCAAATTTTCTTTAAATTATCAAGCTCAATGTCGCCAATACTAATAAAAATCACTCCGTCGTCACTCAGTAAATCCCGTGCGACCCGCAATCTTGGATAAATCATATTCAGCCAGTCGGTGTGAAACCGCCCGCTGCCGTCAAGGTTTTTCACCATGCGGTTGCCGTCGTCGTCATATTGCCCGTCGCGGCTCAGAAACTCACGCGTGTCCTCCGCGAAATCGTCACCATAAATAAAATCATTGCCAGTGTTGTACGGCGGGTCAATATAAATCATCTTCACCTTGCCAAGATAGGTCTCCTGCAACAATTTCAGCACATCGAGGTTGTCTCCCTCAATGTAGAGGTTTTTCGTATTATCGAAGTCCACGCTCTCCTCGCGGCAGGGGCGCAATGTGGCGGCAATGGGCGCGTTAGCCAGCAAGACGGATTTTTTCTTGTCCGGCCAGGTAAATTGGTAGCGTTCCTCCTTGCCCTCGACGACATGAGCATTTATCTCCTGCCGCAACACGTCCGCGTCGATCGCGCGTTCGATGATCGCTTTGGCATTCTCGTCATAGCCAATTATTGTTTCGGTGACAGCGTTAGGGAACAACGCCGCGAGCGCGGCGAAGTTTTTTTGGATTTTGTCAGGTGTGTGGAGTTTGAGTTTGTCCATTGAGATTCCTCCTCATATAACCCATCAAAATCCGCCATTCTACTTCTTTTTTTCACGGGTTTGAGGTTTCGTATTCTTGAATCGGTTAGCATATGATATCATCTCTCAAGCGAAGGGTAGTGATGGTACACGAGAATGAAAAGCCTGCCATTTTGTGTACCAAAAACTTTGGCGGAGGGCGCAGGATTCGAACCCGCGGTGGGTTGCCCCACAATTGATTTCAAGTCAACCGCCTTCGACCGCTCGGCCAGCCCTCCAAAATTATATTATACTTATATGGTTAAATTTTGCAACATCTCAGGTTGGCCCTCAAACAACGCGTGACTGGAGGATGATTCATGTTGCTCAAGGACGGTATCCCTTTTATGCAGACTGGAGCAATCCGCGTCAGGTACAGCGAGACGGACAAGATGGGAGTGGTTCACAACGCTAACTACTTGTCGTGGTTCGAGCTGGCGCGCACGGAGCTTTGCAGAAACTTCGGAAAGCCGTACAAGGGTTGGGAGATACAAGGGTATTATCTGCCCGTAATCGAGGCGCACTGCAACTACAAATATCCAGCCACCTATGACGATGTCGTCCTGTTGTTCTGCAGGGTTCCCGTCGAGCAGATCAAGCCTCACAGCGTACTGTTCGAGTATAGGGCAATGCTCGATCCCGACCGTCTGCTCGCGGAGGGGTGGACGAAGCACGCTTTTGTCAATGCCGAGTCCAAGATCTACAGAAAAAACAACTTGTTCCAGAAATGGTTGCTTGAAGAGGCGGAGAAGTTCTACGCGAACTGAAAAAAAAGGCTTCTCACTTGTAGAATTACTCTTCGCTTCCGCTCTGATGCTGGTGATAGGCGGAACCGTCATGTTTTCCTCGACCGCTTGGCTGGAAAAGTATGCGGACCCATATTCCGACTACAACGTCGAGCGGGAGGTGCGGAAGTCGGTTGCGTGGCTGGAGTACATCATGCGTCGCTCTATGATGCTGCGCGAGGATATGACTTTGCGTGTACGCGGAGTCAAAACGATGTCGATGGAGGCCAAGAGAGGCTGGAGCGAATGGGAGTCTTGGACGGCCGGGAACATATATTTTCTGTCTATCGTCGGCTCCGGCGCTGTCGGCTCTTCCTATGAACACAGCTTCAGCTACTCGTTCCAGACGCTCACTCCCGCGCTCACCATCTATATCTTCACCGGCGAGAGAGGGACCAGGAACAGCGGATGGAGTATAACGATATCAGCGCGTGGGCTGGTTCGGGCGGAAAAGACTATGTGATGCCAGAATTATTGAAAAAATATAATTTATTAGATAAAAAAGCCTTGACTATGTAACGCAAGGTGTTGTACGATTGTATAGATGAATGATCTCGCATTCCAATTATGATTTTTATGTAAAGGAGCGCCGTTGATTAGATAGGAGGTGCTTCAAATGAAAATAACGAAGGGTACTTTGGCGCTTATTGTGTTTCTGGTGTTCACCTCGGCGACGATGGTTTCGGCTCACCCTCCCAAATCTGTAAGCCTTCAGTGGAGCGCGGGTGGGAACCTGACTGTGGCGGTTGCGCATGCGGTTAACGATCCCGCTAAACATTACGTCTATAAGGTCGTTATCTACATAAACGACATGATAGCCGGACATAAGGAGTATAAATCACAGCAGACTCCAGAGGGGTTCAGCGATACTTTTTTGTTGGGCGCCAAACCTTCAGGGACGAAGATAAAAGCGGAGGCCTTCTGTCTTATAATGGGATCGGCAGAGGGTTCGCTTGTTGTTCCTTAAATATGGATATAGATTCGCTGACGGCGGGGGGCGAGACTCCTCGCCTGTTTTGCGGGCGCTGGTTATCACGCGGCGAATGAAGGAATCAGAACAGCCTGATTATCGGCGCGTATAAAAGGAGGGAGGTGCGGTCTGAGTAGATAAAGCGGGAGCTACAGATGTTTTCAATAATAGGAGCCATCAATCTTGAAAGGAGTTTTGCGAAATGACCACATTTATTATTGGCCTGCTAATATTAGCAGTCGGCAGCACTGTATACGGCAAGGTGTGCGAAAACATCATGAAACCGGACGAGCGCAAGACGCCGGCCTTCACCAAGACGGACGGAGTCGACTTTGTTCCCATGAAGACGTGGAAGAACAGCATGATCAATCTGCTGAACATAGCGGGCACCGGTCCCATTCTCGGCCCCATTCAGGGCATTTTGTTCGGTCCCATAGCATTCATACTTATCCCGGTCGGCAATATACTCGGAGGCTCCTTGCACGATTATTTCTCGGGTATGCTGTCCCTCCGCAACGGCGGGATGCAGATGCCGGACCTCGTCAAGAAGTATACCAACAATGTGGTGTTCAATCTGTACAACGTGTTCGTCTGTCTGCTCATGCTCCTCGTAGGAGCGGTGTTCATCTATACGCCCGGAGACATAGCGTCGACTCAGCTGTTCGGCTTTTCCGGGGCGGCATCGTCTGTTTCGACGTGGGTAATCTACGGCGCGATTTTCATCTACTACCTTTGCGCCACCATGTTCCCAATCGATAAGCTCATAGGCAGGGTATACCCGATTTTTGGCGCAATCCTGCTCTTCTCAGCCGTCGGTATTTTCATCGGCCTGTTTGTCAACGGGTACGAGCTGATGGAGCTTACATCCGAAACGGTGAAGTACGTGCATCCGTTCGGACAAAAGCTCATACCGATGTTCTTCATCACCGTCGCCTGCGGTATCGTGTCGGGTTTCCACTCGACTCAGACCGCTATCATCGCTCGTAATGTAACGAGCGAGAAGCAGGGGCGCACAACGTTCTACAACATGATGGTCCTCGAAGGATTCATCGCCATGATCTGGGCCGCTGCCGCGATGGGAGTCATGCAGAGAGGCATCCTCGTGGGAGAGCGGGCCGTTGACATGGAGTTTCTGTTCAGAAGCCCCGCAGCCATAATAGGAGTCGTCGCGCGGGATATGTTGGGTTCCATAGGCGGGTTGCTGGCCATCGTCGGCGTCATAGTGCTGCCAATCACGTCCGGGGATACGGCATTGCGTTCGCTGCGGCTTATGATAGCGGACTTCATCCATACGGATCAGCGTCAGGTGCAAAACCGCCTCTACATATCAGTGCCTATATTCGCGCTTGTGGCCGCGATACTTGTGTGGGCCAAGATATCCCCGGGAGGCTTCAATACACTCTGGAGGTATTTTGCATGGAGCAACCAGACGATCGCGATCTTCGCCTTTGCCATAATAACGATTTACCTGATGGGCAAAGGGCACAAGCTGGCGCCGTTTATGTCGCTCTTACCTGGCACTTGGTACGCGTTCATCACCTTCAGCTTCATAGTGAACGCTCCGATAGGCTTTGGCCAGTCGCTTAACACCGCTTACATCTGCGGGGTTATATTCGCGGCGTTGTATGCAATCCTGACTTACAAGCAGGGCTTGAAGCTGTACGCGAATAAGACGCCGCTCGAGGCTGTTCCGGTTATGTAAACGCGCCGGATGCCATCGTGTACGCTGGCATTCGCGCGGCTGATTGAAAAAACAGTACGCCGGGCGACGGGATCAGCCGCCGCCCGGTTTTTTAGTGCGCGGAGTTCATTGTGGCGTTATAATATAAATGGAAAGGAGGTGTGATTATGAATTTTCGGTATTACGAACAAGACAAAATGGACGAAGTTCCTGCTCCGGCGGGCAAAATGGTTGTGTCCATGGCCGCGATTGTCGTGTTGTTTCTGGTTCTGCTGTATGCCACTGGGGCAATCCTGGGCGGCTGAGTTCTGTCCGGACGTGATGTTATCAAAAGAAGGGGGTATTGATTTTGGATCAAACTGTTTTTGCGATGATCTTCGTGATTATTTTCTGCGGAGCCATGATACTCATCGGCCTATATTATAACAAGAAAAAGGCTGCGAAAAACTCTGACGACTATATACTGGCCGGACGCGAGGCGCCTCTCATAATTGTGGTGGGCAGCTATTTCGCCACATCGGTTTCGACAGGTTCGCTGGTCGGTTATGCTGGGATGGGGTTTTCTCAGGGTATATCGGGCTACTGGAACGCGGCCGCGTTCATGATTGCCACCATGTGGATAGGCCTGTGGATCATTCCCAGGCTGCGCCGGGCTGGCGTAATCACCATACCTGAGCTGTTCGAAAAATATTTTGGCGCGCCTCACCGCGTCACGGCCGTTCTGCTTGCGATGTGCCGCGATCTCGGCGTTATTTCCGGCATTGTGTTGGTGCTCGGCCAAATTTTTCAGACGCTTTTTGGCATGAGTTTCTGGCCTTCCGTACTTCTCACAGCCGCGATCGTGCTGATCTTCACCATAACGGGAGGCATGTGGGCCGTGTTGGTCACCGACACGATTCAAGCCGTATTAATCTGCGTTGGCACGTTGATTATGGTGCCTTTCGGCATCGCTCGCCTGGGCGGCGGCGAGGCTTTTGTCTCACAGGTGCCGGCAAACCTTGCGGATCCGCTCGGCGTCGGGATCAAACAGGCTCTTGGCTGGTTTTTCATCGGGCTGTTCACTAGCCTTGCCAACCAAACTATATTGCAGAGAGGGCTTGCGGCGAAAGACGACAAAACAGCGCAGCGCGCTTTCTTCTGGGGCGGTCTGGTCACGCTGGTTTGGTTTTTGATTCCTTTCGTCATCGGTATTATCGCCAAAGTGAGCTTCCCCGGCGAGAAATCCTCTAACGCGTACTATTCTATGGCACAGTTGTTCGGACCGATTGGGAACGTGTTTTTCCTCTCAATTCTCCTGATGGCTGGAATGTCGACGGTCAGTTCCAACCTACTGACCTCGTGTTCCAATCTGTCGCTGGATATCTACAAGCGGTTCTTCGCTCCCGACGTCACCGAAAAACGTCTCCTGTCTGTGCAGAGAATCCTGCTGGTCATCCTCATTGCGGTGTGCATTTTCGTGAGCAAATCTTTCCCGTATGCTGTGGAGTTGTTCACTACAGGCGGACGAATCCTTGCCGCGGGGCTGGCTCCTGTGTTGACGTCGCTGATTCTGTGGAAGCGTTCCCGCCGGGCGCCGTTTGCGTGTTTGGCGGCAATGGTTGGCGGCGCCGTGTCCTGCGTGGGGGCGCAGTTGTATCAGGCCGCGCACGCTGCGGGCAGCGCGGCGCAGGGGGCGGTTGTTCTGCTTTGGACTCTGGATCCGATCTTGGCTGGACTCCCGATATGCCTGATCATCCTGATCGCGGGGGTATGGCTGGAGACCAGCCGCCAGACGCCGGAATATCTTGCGAAGCACGCTGTCCGTCAGAATTGAACCGCGAAGTTTATCAAGAAAGGATGGCTATCTGTCATGGTTGTGTATATCTTCGAGTTTGACATCATCCCGGGAAAGGAAGACGAGTTCTGGAAGTTCATGAAAGAGGAAGGAACTCCTTTTTGGCTCCAGTTCCCCGAAATAAAGAAGTATGAGATTTATTCCAAGCTGGGTGGACATTGCGCTTATGAGGCGCGCGTCGAGATGGATAACTTCGCCTTTCTGGACAAGATGTACGGCCATCCTCAGGCGGCTGTCTGCGCTAAAAAGACGTCGTCCATGACGTACAATATACAGCGTAGGCTCATGCAACTGCACAAAGTTTACGAGTAACGGCGTCAGATAGCGGGCTGTGCTGGGAAAAACAGCGGTGACTTGGTTTTCTGTACCCACACAAAATTGCCATCCTTAGCATGGATACAATGAAACAGCCGGGCATGAAACTTCGCCCGGCTGTTTCGCGGCGCTATTTCTCTTTCCGTTTCCCCTCAACTCCGCTCAGAGTCAACAAAGCCAATGCCAACAAACTCGCTCCGCCTGTGCCAGCATCGCACCCGCCACCGCCTGAATCACCATTGTTGGGATTCGGATTAGTCCCGCCGAAGATCGTTACGCCGTTGACGATGACGACCGTGTCGGCTCCACTCATCTCCGGAGGATAGGGATTCGCCGCCTTGTCCGGGTCGGCGCTCGTTATCTCCGTGTAACCGCCTGTGATGGTGATTGCCCCGTTTCCGTCGATCACGTAACCCGTGCCTCCGGCCTCGATTGTGTTCGTGCCGCCTGTTATCTCCACGCCGCCCGCCGCGTTCACCGCGTCAGCGCTTCCGCTGCTCGTCACGTCCATATTGCCGCTCGTCGAAAGCGTTGTCTTGCCGCCCGACTTTGTGCCGCCGCTGTTCGCGCCGAAACCTTCCGCCGCGACATTCGCGTTTCCGGTTATCGTAAGGTCGCCGCCGGCCTTTATCGCCGGATTGGTGTTTCCAGTGCCCGTCACGCTTGCTTTGACCGTGCCGCTGTTGATGAAGATGTCCCCGTCGGCGGATATTGCTGGACCGTTCGGGTCGGAGACAGTTAGAGTCTTGTTTACCTTATAATATTTGCCGTCATACCCCGCAATCAACTCCTCAACTTCAGAAACGCCCATAATCATCTCATCCCTGTCCAAAGTGAGACCGGGCATAGGTTCAACCGTCGCCACCGTAACGACGCAGGAATCCGTAAAGCCGCCGTCAACAGTCGTGACGGTGATAAGGGGCAGTATCAATCGCATCGCTCGTGTAAAGCGGGAAAAAGATTTCGTGCTTGTCGAGGTTCACCACTTCGACAAAATCCCAGAAGATTCGCAAAACCGGGTAATCGGTATTGACGCCGGGTATGCGCCCCCAGACCTCCGTCCAGTCCCAATCCTTGAATTTGGCATCTCCCGCCGTCCATGTTTACATCTCCGTTTGGGTGATCTCCGTACCCTTATCGCTTATGGTAGGCTGTCCTCCGTTACTCTCCCAGGTAAGCGTTTGCCAGGCATCGCTAAGCACATAGCAGTTTTTGACCATGGTATCGTCATAGGTGACGGCCGTCAGTTTTCCTATCGTTATATTAGTGTTGTATGCCGAACTGTCCGTATGGGCATAGGCGTACACATTGCCCGTCGCGTAACAGTTTTCAATGGTTTTGTTTGCGTGGGCACGATTTTTCCAAACAATGCGCCTGCGTTGCGCGGCTTGTCCTGAGTGGCGGAGCCGACAGGGGATTTGGCATAAACATCTACCGATGTATAGCAGTTTTTAATCTTCGCTCCTTCGTTGGTATTTCTGCCCTTGGTATATTGCCCGCTTCATCTAGCATTGTTTTCGCAATATACCACTTTTTGAAGGAGTGTCCCTTAAAAATCCGCAAATAGACGACTCCTTGCGATGGAGCGTCTAACTGATTAAAAAAACAGCACGCCGGGCGACGGAACCATCCGCCGCCCGTTTTTTTAGTGCGCGGAGTTCCTTATGGCGTTATAATATAAAGAGGTTGGAATTTGGAGTTACAAACAAAGGGGATGGGCGAGGAAATGAACGGAGCGAGCATCCTGGCGGTTCCATTGTGGATGGGGTTCGGATACCTCATGGGTTCGTGTCCCACCGGATACGTTTTGGTAAAATTAATCCTGGGCGAGGACATAAGAAAATTTGGCTCGGGCAACATAGGGGCAACAAACGTCTCTCGTGTACTCGGGAGGAAATGGGCGGTTTTGACAGCCGTGTGCGATATGTTCAAGGGCGGTTT
>JAITOL010000178.1 GCA_031289955.1 Synergistaceae bacterium | reverse complement strand
GGGCAGCCCCAGGAGCATTTGCAGTTCGTCACGGCGTCGAGGCATGACGTGAAGAGCTCCGTCCCCAGGTCGTAGAGAGCTTCCGCCAGGCCGATGCCTCCGGGGACGTTGTCGGCCACAAATAGGGTCGGGCGGCGGAAGTGGGGGTCGCGTTCGTGCCCCTTCACTATTATGTCGCCCCTGTCGCACATCAGATAAAGCGGGGCCACGCCTTTTACCAGATTGACCAGTGAGTGAAGCGATTCTTTTTCCCCGCCGTCCGTCGGGGCGTCTTGCGATATGGTCTCCTCGCCCAGATTTATCCAGAACGCCGTCGTGTGCATCTGCTCCTCCGGGAGGTGGATGTGCCCGTATCCGACGTTTTCGTGGGTCTGGAGCTTGATTTTCTTGTATATGGTCGGGCGCACCGCAAGAAGCACCTCTCCCCAGCCCATGTTCTCCCGAGTCTCCATTTCGTCCAAGACCTCGATGCGGGCGGCGGCGTCGCCGTCGGTGTAGTAGTCGACGTTGACTTTTTTCACGTAACAGCGCATCTCCTCATGGTCGAGCTCCTGCACCTGATACGGCTCGCCGGCGTGGAAGTATATCGCTTGGGGGAATATGAGGGTCGGGGCCGTTCTCCTGTCCATCTGACCTATTACCGTGGGGTTCGCCACGTCGGTTATGTCGTGGATGACGAAATTCTCGCTCGTCGCGCTTCTAAGCGAGAGCGACGCGGCCGGGTACGAGTCCTCCTGCCAGAAGTACCTGCCCTCAGTTTTGTGCAGCACGTCGTTTCTCGCCAAAAAATCAAGCGCGTCGTCTATCTCCTCGCCGCCGAATTTCTCGCCCTCGTAGAACGGAAGCTCGAACGAAGAGCACTTTATGTGCCCTATCTGGATATATGGGTTC
This sequence comes from Synergistaceae bacterium, assembly GCA_031289955.1. GTDB lineage: Bacteria > Synergistota > Synergistia > Synergistales > Synergistaceae > JAIRKI01. Next base: position 2,319 of record JAITOL010000178.1, on the reverse strand, counting down.
GACGGGTTTATCCTTGCCTTCTCGGGCGACGCGCCGAAGAAATACGACGGGTTCATCGACAGGAACTGGTCGAGCTGGGTCGAGGAAGCCACCATTACTGCGGCCGACACCCCGCCCTCGGCGCGGCGTCCGGCTCTGCCCATCTGCTGCCACGCGGAGGAGACGCTTCCCGGGTAGCCGTGGAGCACCGCGAGTTCGAGCGAGCCGATGTCGACGCCGAGTTCGAGCGCGTTTGTGCTGACGACGCAGTGGATGTCGCCGCTCCGCAGGCCGTGCTCTATCGCCCTGCGCTCGTTTGGCAGATAGCCGCCTCTGTAGCCCGCGATCCTCTCCGGAGGTATTCGTTTTCCTATTGCCGCGTCCTGGATATATTTCAGGAGGAGCTCGACGTTTATGCGGGACCGGCTGAACACGATAGTCCTGATGCCGCCCGTCACGGCCTCTATCGCTATTCGCGCGGCCTCGAAGAGCGCGGAGCGCCTGATCCCGAGCTGTTGGTTCACCACCGGGGGGTTGTAGAAGATTATATGCCGTTCGCATGACGGCGCGCCGTTTTCCGATATGAGCTCCACAGCCCTGCCAGTCAGCTCGGACGCCAGTTCCGCCGGGTTTGCTATCGTGGCCGAACAGCAGATGAAGGAAGGGCGCGATCCGTAAAACTCGCATATCCGCTCGAGCCTCCTAAGTATGAGCGCGAGGTGGGAGCCATATATGCCTTTGTACGTGTGAAGCTCGTCTATCACTATGTATTTGAGATTTTCGAACAGGTCTTTCCATTTCGTATGATGCGGGAGAATCCCGGTGTGGAGCATATCGGGGTTCGTTATCACTATGTGGCCGGACTTTCTCACCTTCGTGCGTATGTCGCCGGGCGTGTCTCCGTCGTATGTGTGGGTGCGGACGTCGAGACGAGTCTCCTCTACCAGGCTGTGGAGCTCGGCCATCTGATCCTGGGAGAGCGCCTTCGTGGGGAAAAGATATATCGCGCGGGATGACGGCGACTTCATTATCGCGTCGAGAACCGGCACGTTGTAGCACAGCGTTTTGCCGGACGCCGTCGGTGTGACTATGACGAAATCCTTTTTCGCCACGCCGAGCGCTACCGCCGCGGCCTGATGAGAGTAGAGGCGGTCTATGCCCCGCGACTTGAGCGACGCTATGAGTCGGGGGTCTATGTCGGGCCATTCTCCGCAATTCGCCTCGCGGGCCGGTATGATTCTGTGTTCCGACATATCGCCGGGAAGGGAGTTCATCCACTTTATAAAACCGGCTATATCCATGTTTTTTTCGGAAAAAATCGACTTCTTCATGCCGCGAGCCCCCGTTTTGCTTCCCCGATGTCGTCAGGCCAAAGTTTCAGCCTCCATTATAATGCTTTTTTCATGAGCAAATTTGCATGTATCTGAATATCGAAGATGTTGTAGAATATTGTATATAAGTAACCGTAAATCAGCGATTCCTAAAATAAAGCAAATTTTGCAAAGGGGCTCTCATAATGAGTAATCATAATAATGATAAAATTTATCTGCCGCCCGATTTCGAGAGTCTATATAGTGAACTCGGCGAGTTGCGGGGCGAGTTGGCCTCTTGCTACGAAGAGTTCGAGTTTTTAAATCGCGTGGTGATACCGAGGACACAGACGAATTATCTCATAAAGGTCGGCGCTCTGCGTGTGGAGCTCCTGCAGGCGCAGGTCGCCGTCATGAAGGTGCGCCGTCTGATAGCGCTGATGCGCGCTAATATCGACAAGGGGGAGACCATTTTCGGGGAAGCTATGAACTATCGCCTCGAGAGCGAATTCAAGGAGTGGGACGCCAGGCTCGGACACGAGGTCTCCCAGATAGAGAGCGCGAAAGCGCGTTTTTCCTCCCTCTCCCCGGCGGAGGACGAGAACGAGGTTCGCGTGATTTTCCGCACGCTCTGCCGCAAGCTGAACCCCGATATAAACCCGGATCAGAGCGACGAGGCGAAATCATTCTGGCCCAGCGTTCATTCCGCGTACACGGGAAACGATCTCTTCCACCTCAAGGCGCTTCTGCTCATGTCGGACGACTATCCGGACAACTACGACCTGCCGAGCGATATCGGGGCGATGCGCGGAAGCAAAGTCATTCTACAGGAGAAGATAAACGCCATGAAGGGCAAACTGCGGAACGCGAAGCAGCACCCGGCTTTCGAGTGGATGTCGCTGCTCCAGGATTCGGAGCGTCTGGCGACCGAACAAAACCGGCTCCGTGACGAAATAGCGCGAATGAGAGCGCAGCACGCGGCTCTGCTCGACATGCAAAAATCGCTCGAGCAGAGAGGCGTACACCGTTA
>JAITOL010000103.1 GCA_031289955.1 Synergistaceae bacterium | reverse complement strand
GTACTTGGTATTATGAGAGACACGGCGCGGCGCCTCGTTACTCGCCGCCGCGCCGCATATCATTTCGTCAGCCGCGCTTTCTCTTAAAGCGCGTCGCCGCCAGAGCCATCACCGCCGCCACGATTCCGCCGATGTTGAAAGCGCCGGTATTGCAACCGCCGCTGCCACTGCTGGGAGGAGTGAGTGGATCGGAGTCGACAGCGCCATACTCATACGCGCCTATGTCCGCAAGCCCATCTCTCTCGAATCCGCGCTGATCCACGACAGGAGCGCCGCTCGGAATTTTATCCACGGCATCGTTGCTATCGGTCAGCAAAGCGATCGTGAGAGTGGATCCTCCGTTGTCCCTCGGCTCGGTGTCCAAAAACGACCAGTCCAATACAGTTCCATCTTTGGTATTAGTCACTGGCGTGAACGCGACGCCGCCCGTAGCAACCGCTGTTTTTATCAAGTTATAATCGCCATCAAAGAGAAGCCCCGCAGTTGCAGTGTTACCGTCGTAGATATCATCCGCGACGGGGGAGGCGCTGCCATTTTGGCTGGTATTCTCGGCCACGATATTATTGGAAAGCTCGAGAACGGATGAACCGCCGGACAACTTATAAATTCCGCCGCCAAAAGTAACACTTGCGCCCGCGTTGCTATTAACTGCCTCATTTCCAACTATAGTGCTATTTTTTATGCTTCCTCCACCTGCTGTATAAATCGCGCCTCCACTGCCTGCCAGCCCTATTACTCCTGATACCTCCGTTTCATTTCCATAAAACGTGCTATTTGTAATCTCCAGAACGCTGGCCGCGTTCTCCATACATATAGCGCCGCCGCCACGCTGTGCGTTAGTGGCAGTTGAGATCCAGCTATTGCCGATAAACGCGCAATTCTCAACTGTAAGTTTGCCGCTTCGCATGGCGATAGCTCCGCCGCCATACTGTATGCTGCTATTGAGGTCTTTAAAAGTCACGTTTCGCAACACCATCTCGTTATGGCTAAATGCCGTTGGCGCACCAGTGTTGCTAAAACGCAGGGCCGTATTTACCAGGCCGTTGCCGTTGATTGTGTGTCCATTGCCTTCTATCGTGACTAACCCGGCAGTCGTAAGTGTAGCTGACGCAATTGCGTCAATATCGGAGTCTAAATAAATAGTGGTCATTGTATTGGGAACCAACTCTTTCTGTAAAACCTTACTCAAACTTGCCCCGTCGCTCACATGAAATTCAAATGCCGCAAAAGCTTCCATCGGCATACCGACCGCCATCGCCGCCGCAATTATTAGTGCCGTCAAACTAAAAAACCTCGTCTTGATTCTCTGCACTTCAAACACCCCTTCAATCAGATATTTTGCCACGGACGCCAAAAACATCCATGCTAGTCGATAGTTAGTTTTCACTAACTCGCTTTTTGGCAGAATGCACCGCGCAAATTCTCATTTTCCCATTTCACGGCCCTCTCGCCCTTATGCACATTGTCATAGCTCGCCGCCGGCTTTCATTTCGCCGGCGCTTTTTTCTCTTTCGACCTTCGAGGCTCTTTTGTAGCCTTCCGTCGCCATCGTCTCTCCGTCTTCAGTCATCCACATGGCTTCGGCGCCGTGACGAGCCAGCAGCGCCCGCGCTTCGTTCATCGGGAGGATGAAAGCCGCGGTCGAGAGGATATCCGCCAAAGAGGAATTATTGTGAAGGACTGTGACGGATTTTAAACCGTCGGCGGGAAAAAGCGTCTGGGGGTCGATTATATGATGATAGCGACGGTCGTCCGCGATGAAATACCGCTGGTCGCTGCCGCTTGTCACAGCCGATCCGTCCTTCAAATAAAGGACGTCGAGAAGTTTTGACATATCCCCGTCGTCAGTCGGCGCGTGCACGCCGACGCTCCATGTTTCGCGCCCGTCGAGCGGGGGGCCTATTATCACAACGTTGCCGCCGGCGTTGATGATGCCCGAGGCAAGGCCGGAGCGGCGCAGCATATCGGCGGCGCGTTGCGCCGCGTACCCCTTGGCGACCGCCCCGACGTCCAGCCTCATATCGCCGTAGGGAAGAAAAACCGTCGAGTTCTCGCGGTCGATTCTGATATCGCGCGCGGATATATGAACGGCGGCCGATTGGAGCTCCTCCGCCGACGGGGCGGACACAACGCCGTTCGCCGCCGCCGCGCGCCGGTCGTGCCATATCGCGAGCACCGGCCCCAACGCCACGTTGAAAGCGCCTCCGGTGTCGTCATACGCTTCTTTCGCCAGTTCCAGAAGGTTCATGATATCAGTATCCGCCTGCACTGGAGCGATCCCGGCCGCGTCATTGATCGTCTTTAGGTTGATCAACCCTTCATATTCGTGATAGATGTCGAACAGCCGGTGCAATCTGCCCATCTCGTCCCGGACGATCTTCGCATATCGCCCGAACTCAGCCTCGTCCCTCGTAAACGCGGTGAAAGTGACCAGCGTGTCGAACGAGTCGAACGACTCGTCGGAAAACTTGCGATATCCCGCGTTTGCGCCACGCGTTTCGGCCTCGGAAGCGGTCTTCGCGCCATTCCAGGCGTGGAGCGCAAACGAGAGAGCCGCTATCACAAACGCGACCGGAACCAGCCGGTAAAGTTTGCGCGTCATGTCTCTGAAACCGGGCGATCCGCCGCGCTCTTGACGGAGGATCCCCTGAAGATCGGCATCGCGACGCGCAGCAGCACAGCGGTCACGCTCCCCGCCGCCACCCCCATCACACAGAGAATGGGAAGATATACCGGCACAAGGTTTGTCGAAACGAGCAGCGAGGCGACCGCTATCTGCGCGAGGTTGTGCGCGACAGCGCCGGAGACGCTCAGCACGAAATAAGAGGCGTTCCGCCACACAAACGCGAGAGATGCTATCACAAACAGCGAGAAGAGCCCTCCGCTCAGACTGAGCGCGCCTGCGACCGGCCCCCTCACAAGAAGAACGAACGCTGATTTCAGTATCGCCAGGGTGAACGCGGATCGTCCGCCGATAAAGAACAGCGCGTACATCACGACGACGTTCGACAACCCAAAACGCATATTGAGAGGCAGCGGCGCGAACATCTGTTCGATGGTCGAGAGCACGAGGATCATGGACAACATGAGAGATATATCGGTGATGTTCCTTACTGTGAAATTTTTCATCCTAAACCTCCGGCGGCACAAATCGCCCGCGTCAATATACCAAGCTGTCCAGAGCGTCGGCGTCTTCGGCGGCAACGCGCACGACCACCCGGTTTGGAAGACACGCGGCCGACTGCCCCGGCCGCGCTAGAAAACCGGTGTGGACGCATATCTTATCCGGGCAGTCGGAGCCGACAAAACCGACCGCCCCGCCGCGAACCGCCACCCGCACGGAGGGCAAACCCCCCGGAGAATACGACGCGTCCCTGTCGAGCGCCATCCTCGCCACAACGCGGCCGTCCACCGATATTTCGGCGCATCCTGCCACCAGTCCCTCCGCGCCTCGCGCCGTATAAAAATATATGACCGAGAAAGCGGCCGCCGCAAAAAATATAAAAATAACATCGCGATACCCGAAAAACCGCCTGCCGCCCACAACGATCACCTCCGCGCCATCTCGCTCAAAACGTCGGGAATATAGCCGTCTCGCAAGCGGAAACATTGAATTAAACCTGAAATGCCCCTCCGGAGACTAGTTAGCTCATTCTAACTACGATATGGCGAATATTTTATCCCTTCTGATCCGTATATAACGTTCAATTTTATTGATTTTTGATTAATTAGCATATCATACAGATATACGTCGATGATATGACGCAAATCATCCTAGCAGGTTTTATCATATTTGTCACTAGTCTTTGTTAGGTTTTAAATACTTTCTGTGGAATTGCCCGGAGCGTATATGATAACATCTGATTCAATGAGGTTTCAAGCGCCTGATTCCCTCATTTTTCGCAGGATATATGAATCGACCGCAAGAATCGGCAATTCTATCAGCGGCCCAATCACCAACGCCAGGGAAATCATCGGATGATCCGGAAACGCGGTAGTCGCTATCGCAAGGGATATCGGAGAATTTCTGGCCGATGTGGTAAAGACCAGCGCGATTTTGTCCTCAAAAGGCATGTTCAGTTTTTTGCCCATTGACAAAACCATGATGAAATTTACCGCAAAAAACACGGCAAGCGGAAACAGCATCCTTAAAAACAGGATGGGGTTATCGATCAACAGATTTCCCCGCGAGGCGAACATCGCGGCGACGGCCAGGCACAAAAACAACAGCTGCGCGTTATCCGTGTGTGCCGCTGTCAATTCGGTGAATTTTTCTCCTGCCGCCGTCATTCCGACTATCCACTTCACCGCGTTCGCCGATATAAGGGGCAGTATCAGAACAAACGCGACGCTGTAAACAATCCGCGCCGGATTGAACGATATCGAGTTACCCATAAACAAAAACAGATAGACCGGCAGGAGGAGCACTTGCAGGATCAGGTTAAGCGGCAGAACGGAAGAGCCCAGCGGAACATTTCCGCGAGCCATACCTGTAAAAATGAGATACCAATCCGTGCAGGGCGTGGCCAAAAGCATCAGAAAACCCACCTGAATATCGACCATGCCCGCAAGCAGCAGTTTTCCAAGTATTACGGCAAAAATGGGCGTCCATACAAAATTGACGGCAAGAGAGGAGACGGAGAATTTGACGTTCCTGAATGACTTCGTTATTGCTCTTATATCGACCCCGACAAAGATGAAAAACAACAGCATCATCAAAAAAATTTCGATTGACGCCGCCGAATTGGACGATATGAAAACATTTTGCCCGAGAATGATTCCCATTGCGGCGGCGAGCAAAATAATTACAGGCTGTAGTTTAGTCGATAAAGCCATACAGAAAAACGCGGATTATTTATGTTCCGGCGATATATCTTATTGCGGCGAACGTCAAGCGTTTTTCCTTATCTCCGCTTCGCGGGCAATTTCCGCAGAGATGGAGTCGAACGCGTCGATGATCCTCGGGTCGAAGTGAGAGCCTTTCCCCTTCATAATTATGTCATACGCTTCCTCGTGCGACATGGCCTTCCTGTACACCCTGTCGTCGACCAAAGCGTCGTATACGTCCGCTACGGCCATCAGCCTGGCGCCGAGCGGGATGGCGTCGCCGCTGATGCCGCGCGGATAGCCGGTTCCGTCGTACTTCTCGTGATGTCCCTCGGCTATCATGATCGCGTACTGCAAATAACGCTGCGTCGGGGTGCGCTTGTACATGCCATGGAGTATTTGAGCGCCGAGCATGGCATGAGTCTTCATGACGCTGAATTCCTCCGCAGAGAGCCCCCCTGGTTTGCGCAGAATTACGTCGCTTATGGAAATTTTACCTATATCGTGAAGCGGCGCGGCGCGCACCATCATTGCCAGTTGCTGATCCGAGAGCTCGGAGCCGAAGAGCCCGCGATTTTTGAGCTCGGCGCCTATCAGCTCGACATAACGGCTCGTCCGCACGACATGCCCGCCCGTGTTGGCGTCGCGGCATTCCACAAGTTCTGAAAAAGAAGAGCTGAGGCTGTCGGACAGCTCTTTTACGATGCCCTCGAGATGCAGCTGATACTCTGAAAACCTCAGATGAATCTCCAATCTGTGCAGCAAAATGTTCTTTTCAAACGGTTTGGTTATGAAATCCACGGCGCCGGACGTGAGCCCTCTCGCCTCCGTCTGGACATTATGGTCGGCGGTTAGGAATATCACCGGAATGTGATGAAGGTACGTATCCTGTTTGAGGCGCGTGATCATCTCGAAACCGTCCATGCCCGGCATCTCTATGTCGAGCAGTATGAGATCCGGTTTTTCCCGGCCACAGATACCTAGAGCCTGCTCACCGGACTTGGCAAGGATGACGTGATAATTTCCCGACAATTGGGTATCTATATACTTTAAATTGACGAGATTGTCATCTACCACCATAACGGACCGCAAGAAACCGCCCCCACGTCACAAAGTATGCTGTATTCAGCGTAAATATGCTACCATACTAAAGCGACAAAAACAACTGGAAATTGGGCTTTTTTAAACTCAAATGAGAACTATTTATCAGATGTTTCTATAAATTCTTTATAACGCTTACAAACAACGCATAAAACAGACGACCCGGTTGAGAACTAGCAACCGAATCGCCGTCCGCCCGAAGGGCACTGAAAGGGAGATGAAGGGATATATGGAATTGGCTGTTTTAAGCGCCTGAAAACCGAACAAAGGAATTACCCTTACAAATATCATTTTCGGCTCCCCGCGAAATTGCCGTAGTTCTTTTTCGGCAAATTTTATGCGTGTATTTTTATCATTGATACGCATAAATGTCAATAGATAAACGTTAAATGTGGCCCAACTAAAATCATTTACCGCCACAGGCATTTATCGTGTTAGTTACAATAATCCCGAACCATCGAGAACTATAATTTTAATTCATTTTGCCTTATTATGGCGACCACATTAGTGTCCCTTGCTTATTTATCAGTGTAATTTATATTATTGCGCAAATTTTTCCTATTAAATCTGTAATTTTATCGGTCTGACTATCAGCATATTTCGGGAACGAAAAAAACATAAACAATAATACGCTATCAAATCATTTATACGTTTATTTTAAGGGGCATTTTTTCGCTGTAAGCAGTATAATATACAAGTTTATAATCTTTTTGCGGAAAGGATGTTTGCCTTGTCGCTGACCAACAATAAAACCGTCAATGCATGGGTGGATGAAATGGCCGCCATGACAAAACCGGACAAAATCGTATGGATAGACGGGTCGGAAGAACAGCTCAATTCCCTTCGCAAGGAAAGCCTGTCTGCCGGAGAGATCATAGCGCTCAATCCCGAGAAGCTGCCCGGGTGTTTCCTGCACCGCACCGCCGTGAACGACGTCGCCAGGGTAGAACACCGCACGTTCATCTGCTCGAAAAAAGAGGAGAACGCGGGCCCGACAAACAACTGGATGGATCCGGCCGAGATGTACGCCAAGCTGCGCAAGCTCTACGACGGATCGATGAAGGGACGCGCGATGTACGTCATACCCTTCTCCATGGCGATTCCAGAGTCGCCGTTCGCGAAGTTCGGCATAGAGATTACCGACTCCATATACGTCGTATTGAACATGGCTATCATGACCCGCATAGGAACAAGGGCGCTAAAATGCCTGGACTCGAGCGCAAATCCTGCCGATTTCACAAAAGGCCTCCACGCGAAACTCGATATAGACGAGGAAAAACGCTACATAGTCCAATTCCCCGAGGACAACACCATATGGTCGATAAACTCCGGCTATGGCGGCAACGTGCTCCTCGGCAAAAAGTGCTTCGCGCTGCGAATCGCGTCGTACCTAGGATGGCGGGAGGGCTGGATGGCCGAGCATATGCTCATCCTGGGCATAGAGAACCCCAATGGCGAGATACGCTACCTCGCGGCCGCTTTCCCGTCGGCATGCGGCAAGACGAACCTCGCCATGCTCATTCCGCCGGAAGCATATAAAAAGAAGGGTTACAAGGTATGGTGCGTGGGCGACGATATAGCCTGGCTCCGCATCGGTCCGGACGGCAGGCTCTGGGCCGTGAACCCCGAGGCCGGTTTCTTCGGTGTGGCGCCCGGCACCAACATGAAATCCAATCCCAACGCGCTCCTGTCGTGCCGGAAGAACACCATATTCACAAACGTCGTCCACAACCTGGACGACGACACGGTATGGTGGGAGGGGCTCGACAAGAACCCGCCGAAGAACGCGCTCAACTGGAAGGGCGAAAAATGGGACTGCGCGAACGGCTCGAAGGGAGCGCATCCGAACAGCCGATTCACGGCTCCGGCAGGCCAGTGCCCCTGCATCTCGACCGAGTTCGAGGCGCTGCGGGGCGTCCCGATATCGGCCATCGTCTTTGGCGGACGCAGGGCAAAGACGGCGCCACTCGTCTATCAGTCGCGCGATTGGGATCATGGCGTTTTCGTGGGCTCCATAATGGCGAGCGAAACGACGGCCGCAGCGTCGGGCGCGGTCGGCGTGGTGCGCCGCGACCCGATGGCGATGCTCCCCTTCTGCGGATACCACATGGGAGATTATTTCGCGCACTGGTTAGAGATGGGGAAACATATCCCGAACCCGCCGAAGATATTCAACGTCAACTGGTTCCGCGCGGATGACGGCGGAAACTTCATCTGGCCGGGCTACGGAGAGAATATGCGTGTGCTCGAGTGGATCATAAACCGCGCGTTCGGCGAGGCCGACGCCGCGGAAAGCCCGATAGGCTACCTGCCTAAAGCGGAAGAGATAAACCGCGAGGGCCTCGACGTATCTCTCGACACGCTGAAGGGCCTTATGTCTGTGGACAGGGAGCTTTGGAGGGAAGAAGCGAAGGGAATCCACGAGTTCTACGCTAAGTTCGGCGACAAGCTGCCGCAAAAACTGAAAGACGAGCTCGCCAAACTGGAGAAAAACCTGGCGTAACGAAGCGTCTATATTTTTTTGAGAACATGAGCGGCCGGGATACGGGGCCGCTCATGGCGGTTATTATATCTTTATCACCATGGTTCCGGCTATGATGTCGTGCAGCATCCTTCTGTCCTCCCTGAATAATATGAAACATATATCCACGATGGAAACGATCACGCCCACAACGGGTATGGAGCAGATGATCCCGAACAACAAGCCCCTGAGCAGGATTATCCGCCACATATCGGCGCTATTTCCGTCCGTATCGGCTATTTTCGTGTTCATTATCTTCTTTCCTATGCTCTGGCGATTTTTGGAGAGAAGATACAAATTGTATATGCCGAACGCGAGTACCGGAGCTACGGCTACGATAACGAGCAATATAAGCGCCGGCGGCGATATTGCGCCTCTCCCACCGAGGTTCCTGGCGTCGCCGAATATACCGAAAACGACAATTACCAGCAGGCTGGAAACCATGCTCGCAACGGACATCAACACGAAGTCCAGCAGAGCCCCAAGGAACCGCTGTCCCTTGGTGGCGAGCTCATAATCGGGGAAGTTTCCGAACGACGTAAACGCGTTGAAGTCATGTACGGGCGCCGGATTCGCCGCTATCGGCTCGGATTGCGGCGGCCCGAACAGCGAAGAGATTTCGGAGTTTCCCGCCCGAGTCCAGCCGCGATCGGCATATTCGGGGTTCCATACAAGAGTGTCCCGCGTCACTACTCCGCGAGCGATCATATCGCGCACGACATCCTCCGACATCGGCCCTTCGCTGCGTCCATCTACCGCGCAGTACCATTCCGTCATCACGTCGCCTCCCTGCCATGTGGATGATATATAAATAATATCACAACCCGATACGTATATTCGCGCCCCGCTGTCGATGCTATAATTTTTACGAATATACAGCGCGATATTGGGAGATGAACATCAAAATGGGACTTAACGACACGCCGTCGTCGGAACGCCTGCACATAGGCATATTCGGAAAACGCAACGCGGGAAAATCGAGCGTTATGAACGCCATAACGGGACAGCCTCTCGCCATCGTCTCGGACGTTGCCGGCACAACGACGGATCCTGTGCGGAAATCGATGGAGCTGCTGCCGATAGGGCCGGTTCTCCTCATAGACACGCCGGGCATAGACGACGTGGGCGAACTGGGCGAAAAACGGGTCGAGAAAGCGCGCCATGTGCTCCGCCAGACCGACGTGGCCGTGCTCGTTGTCGACGCGTTCGCCGGAAAATCAAAAGAGGACGCTGAGCTTCTCGCGTTGTTCGAGGCAAACGGCGTGCCTCACATAACGGTATTGAACAAGTGCGACAAGCTCGAAACCCGCCCCGATCCCGGGGACGCCGAAATATACGCGAGCGCGGAGACGGGAGAGAACATATCGCCGCTCAAGGAGAAAATAGCCCGCCTCGCGCGCGTGGACGACGAAAAATTGCGCATTGTTGGCGATCTGATTCACCCGGCCGACTTCGTGGTGCTCGTCGTGCCGATCGACAAGGCCGCGCCAAAAGGACGCCTCATACTCCCCCAGCAGCAGACGATACGCGACATACTGGAGGCCGACGCCACAGCCATCGTCGTAAAGGAGTTCGAGCTGCGCGAGACGCTCGACTTCCTGGGCAAACGGCCGCGAATGGTGATAACGGACAGCCAGGTCTTCGCCAAAGTCTCGGCCGACACTCCTCCCGACATCCCGCTGACGAGCTTTTCCATACTCATGGCGCGCTACAAGGGGCTGCTCGACTCTGCCGTCAAGGGGGTCACGGCGCTAGAGCGGATAACGGACGGAGACAAAATATTGATAGCGGAGGGCTGCACCCATCACCGCCAGTGCGACGACATAGGCACGGTGAAGCTACCGCGCTGGATAAGGCAGTACACGGGCATCAAACCGGATTTCGTCTTCACGTCCGGCGGGGAGTTCCCGGCCGACCTCTCCCCCTACGGGCTCGTCGTCCACTGCGGCGGATGCATGCTGAACGAACGCGAGCTCAAATACCGCCAGAGGGAGGCTGCCGCGCAGGGCGTCCCGATGACGAATTTCGGTATACTGATAGCGTACATGCAGGGAATTTTAAAACGCGGCGTCTCGGTGTTCCCTCACCTCGCGGCGGAGCTGGAGAGCTGAGGGAATGCGCACCGAACGGGACAAATTAGGAGAAATCCCGCTGCCGGACGACGCGCTCTACGGTATCCAGAGCGCGCGGGCCCGCGACAACTTCGCTCTGTCGTACAAGCCGGTAAATTCCAGCCTCATCCGCGCCATAGTCAAGGTCAAAAAAGCGGCGGCCATTACATACGACAAGCTCGGGGCGGGGCGGGACGGCGTGTATCGCGCCATAACCAGGGCGTGCGACCTCGTCCTTTCAAAAGAGGCTGGAGCGGAGGGCGACATGTTCATCGTCGACGCGCTCCAGGGAGGCGCGGGAACCTCTACGAACATGAACGTCAACGAGGTGCTGGCAAACGTGGCCCTAAAGATCATGGGGCGTCAACTCGGCGATTACGGCACTATCCACCCTCTCGACGACGTGAACCGGGGGCAGTCGACGAACGACGTCTACCCCACCGCTCTTAGGATCGCCTCGATAGAGCTGCTGCGCGAGCTGTCGGACGCCTGCGCGAAGCTTCAGGAGGCGCTCCAGAGACGCGAAAACGAGTTCGACGGCATCAGGAAGCTGGGGCGCACGGAGTTGATGGACGCGGTTCCCATAACGCTCGGGGCCGAGTTCGGCGCTTACGCGCAGGCGATAGCCCGCGACCGGTGGCGGCTGTATAAGGTCGAGGAACGCCTCCGCCAGGTCAATATCGGCGGAACCGCCGTAGGCATGTCCGACAACGCGGCGCGCAAATACAGATTCGGAATCATAGAGGAGCTGCGCCTGATAACGGGCATAGGGCTCGCCGTCGCCGAGTACCCGATGGACATAACGCAGAACAACGACGTGTTCGTCGAGGTGTCCGGACTGCTCAAGGCCTTAGCCGTGAACCTGATGAAAATATCGAACGACCTCCGGCTGATGTCGTCCGGGCCTCACGGAGGATTGGGCGAGATAAGGCTCCAGGAACTCCAGGCGGGCAGCACAATAATGCCAGGCAAGGTAAACCCGGTGATACCGGAGATGGCGATGCAGGCCGCCATGAAGGTCATATCCGGAGACGCAGCCATAACGTTGGCCGCCTCGCACGGCGAGTTCGAACTCAACGCGTTTTTGCCCCTGATAGCCGACACGATACTCGAAAACCTGTCGATACTGGAACGGGCCGTCACTATACTTCGCGAAAAGTGCGTCGAAACCCTCGCTCCGAACGTCGAACGCTGCGCGGAGCTGCTGGACTCGTCATACGCGTTCGCCGCCTCCTACGCGCCAATCCTGGGATACGACGCCGTAGCGCGGATAATAGCCGAAAACGACGGCGACGCGGGCAGGATCAGGATAGAGCTGGATCGCGCGGCGCGGGGGAACAAATCGGCTTTCGCGCAAGGCTAAATATTTTGTTTTATTTGTTCATAGATGGTAACATTTCAAAGCCGAAATGTATATTTTTACACGTCTTATATGAGATCAGGGTGAACGGGTTATGCTTCGATATATATTGAAACGCCTCGTCATATCTTTTTTCACCGTGATGGTTCTCGTTACGGTCGTATTCTTTCTCGTGCGGGCAATGCCCGGAGAGCCCTTTTTGAGCGACAAGCTCACGCCGGAGATACGCGAAAACATGGTTCGGTATTATGGATTCGACAAGCCGCTCTACGTCCAGTATTTCACGTACATAAAAAACCTTCTGCGCGGGGATTTGGGCGTGTCGATGCACTACCACGGAATCCCCGTGACCCAGATCATCCGGGATTCGTTCCCCTACTCCGCCAGCCTCGGCATCCGCGCGCTCATCGTCGCCATATTTGCCGGAATAACGCTCGGAGTGGCTTCCGCGTTGAATCGCGGGCGTTTTTTGGATTATTGCTGCATAATAGTGGCGGTCCTCGGCGTCTCCCTCCCAGACTTCGTCACAGGTTATCTCCTGCAATATGTGTTTTCCATAAAGCTGAAACTGCTGCCAATCGCGATGTGGCGCGGCTTCAAGTACACGGTGCTTCCGACGTTCGCCCTGTCGTTTTACACGACCGCGCTGCTCGCCCGGATCACCCGGGCCAGCATGTTGGAGGTGACGAACCAGGATTACATAAAAGTCGCGAAGGCCAAGGGGCTCGGCGTTTTTCAGATAGTCGTCCGGCACGAGCTCCGCAACGCGATACTGCCGGTGATAACGATACTCGGGCCCGTGACGGCTGCCATACTGACCGGAACGTTTATAATAGAATCCATATACGCGATACCGGGCATGGGAAAATTTTACGTCTCCGGGATACAGAACCTCGATTACTCGCAGGTGCTCGGGCTGACGCTTTTTTACGGCATATTCATAGTGATAGCCAATTTCGTGGTGGATATCCTCTACGGATTTGTCGACCCGAGGATCCGCGCGGACAGGAGGGACGCGTCGTGAGGGAGATATCGAGGGACATGTTCGCGCCGGCGGCGCGAAACGCCTCCCCTGACGGAGGAGCGGTCGTCCGCCCGTCGCTCTCCTACTGGCAGGACGCCTGGAGGCGCCTCTGCAAAAACAGGGTCGCGAGCCTTGGGCTGCTGATATTGGCTGCCTACGTGATAATGGCCATCGCGATTCCGATGCTGTCGGATACCGATTATCGGAGCATCGACGCGGACAGTATCGACTCTCCGCCGACGGCCGCCCACTGGTTCGGCACAGACACTCTCGGAAGGGATATGTGGGCGCGGACGTGGGCCGGAGCGCGGGTGTCGCTGTCGATAGGGATACTCGCCGCGACGATAAACGCGATAATCGGGGTGATAATAGGCGGCGTATCGGGATATTTCGGCGGAAAGCTCGATATGGCGGTAATGCGCCTGCTCGACGTAGTCAGCGGCATACCATATCTCATAGTCGCCATACTCGTCATGGTGGTGCTGGGAGAGGGCATAACGCCGCTGATAATAGCGATGATAACGATAGGATGGGTCGGTTCGGCCCGGCTCGTGCGGGGACAGGCGCTGCAACTCAAAAACCAGGAATACGTCCTCGCCGCGAAAAAGCTCGGCGCGTCGCATGCGCGGATAATCATATGCCACCTGATTCCAAATACGATGGGGCTCATTCTGACGAACGTGACAATGGCGGTCCCCTACTCCATCTTCACAGAGGCTTTCCTGAGTTACATCGGGCTCGGCGTCCAGCCCCCCGGCGTTAGCTGGGGGCTTTTGGCGAGATATGGCTCGCAGTCGTTTCGGTTTGCCCCCTGGCAGCTTTTCATCCCGTCTTTTTTTATAGGGACAACGATGCTGTCGCTCTATCTCCTGGGCGATGGCCTGCGCGACGCCTTGGATCCGAAGCTGAGAAATTGACGCGATGTTCGTGGAATTGAGAGATCTGCGGGTCTCATTCAAAACCTACGGCGGTTCGGTGCGGGCCGTTCGCGGCGTGAACCTCGACATAGAGCGGGGAGAATGTCTCGCCATCGTCGGGGAATCGGGCTGCGGAAAGAGCGTCACGGCGAATACAATAATGCGCCTCATTCCGTCGCCCCCCGCCGAGATATCCGGCTCCGTCAGAATGGACGGGACCGAGCTTCTCGCTCTGCCGGAGAAGCGAATGAAGGAGATAAGGGGGAAGAGCATAGGAATGATATTTCAGGATCCCATGACCTCCCTCGACCCGACGATGCGGATAGGCAGCCAGATAATGGAGGGCCTCAGGATACACGACAAAAAAATGAGCAGGCATGAAGCCGAGAACATGGTATACGAAACTCTGGGGATGGTGGGCATCCCGAATCCCCGGGCGCAGTTCAAACGCTACGCCTACGAGTTCAGCGGAGGCATGAGGCAGCGCGTCGTCATAGCGATGGCGGTGATCTGCAAACCGAGGCTCCTTCTGGCGGACGAGCCCACCACAGCTTTGGATGTCACGACCCAAGCCCAGATACTGGGCCTCATACGCGACCTGAAAACTCATCTCGGCTCGTCAGTGGTTTTGATAACCCACGACATGGGAGTCGTCGCGAACATGGCGGACAGAATCGCCGTATTCTACGCGGGTCAGGTCGTCGAGGAAGGCGCTTCGGAGGACGTGTTCCGCAACCCGTCGCACCCCTACACGGCCGCGCTGCTCAACTCACGCCCGAGGTTGGATCGCGACAGAAAACAGAAACTGGCGACGATAGGCGGCGCTCCGCCCGATCTGTTCGCTCCGCCGCAAGGGTGCGGTTTTTTCGAAAGGTGCCCCGCCGCAATGGAAGTTTGCGGCGACATCCCGCCGAGCCGATACGATTGCGGGGCGCCCGGGCACAGATCGCTCTGCTGGCTTCACCACGAGTTCGCGTCTCCTCGCAGGGACGAATGGCTGAGGATGAGGTTTTCGGGATGACGGAACCTATGATAATAGAGGCTGAAAACTTGAAAAAACACTTCCGGCTGGCAAGCGGAGCGACGCTCAAAGCTGTCGACGGAGTTTCGTTCGGCATAGAGCGCGGGCACACTCTCGGGCTCGTCGGCGAGAGCGGCTGCGGCAAGTCGACGGTGGGCAGGACGATCCTTGGGATGTACGAACCGACGGACGGCGCGGTCTCGTTCGAGGGGAAAAAGTTATTCGGGATGACGAGATCCGAAAAACGAGCCTTCACCCGCCTCGGACAGATGATCTTTCAGGATCCGTACTCGTCGCTGGACCCCAGGATGACGGTCTCCGATATAGTGGGAGAGGGCATCGACATACACGGCATCTATAAAGGCAAAGACCGCGCCGAACGGATTCGCGAGCTGCTGTCGCTCGTGGGCCTCGCTTTCGAACACGCCGGCAGGTTCCCTCACGAATTTTCGGGAGGGCAGCGCCAGAGGATCGGCATAGCCAGAGCGCTCGCCGTCGAGCCGTCTTTCATAGTATGCGACGAACCGATATCGGCGCTCGACGTATCCATACAATCCCAGATAGTGAACCTGCTCATGTCGCTGCAGGAACGCCTCTCGCTGACTTATCTTTTCATATCGCACGACCTCGGCACGGTCAAATACATATGCGAACGAGTGGCCGTGATGTACCTGGGGGTGATCGTCGAGACCGCGCCGAGCGACAAGCTGTACGACGAACCGAGGCATCCGTACACGAGGGCGCTCATGTCGGCCATACCGATAGCCGATCCCGTGCGGGAGAGGGCTCGCGAGCATGTGATCCTCGAAGGGGACGTCCCGAGCCCGATAGATGAAAATATCGGCTGCCGATTCGCCGGACGCTGCCCGCGGGCGCTTCCGAAGTGCGAAGAGGAGTCTCCGGAGCTCGTCGCTTCATCGGACGGGCATTATGTGGCGTGCTGGAACGTGAATGAAAGGGGTTGATACGCAAAAAAACATGCTCGGCAGGTTCCCGGCGACGGTCAAAATCAGCGAACTGTTTTTATTCCGAAGGAGGTTATGGACATGAACAAAAAAATTGTCATGATAACAACGCTTCTCCTGTGTATATTCTGTGTAATGGCGTCATCCGCGTCGGCGGCCAAGACCACCCTGACGTTTTCGATGGAAACGGAGATACCTGTGCTCGACCCGCAGAGGAGCAACGCGGCCCCGTCTTTCACCGTGATCGCCCATATCTTCGAGAACCTCGTCCGCACATCCAACGGCAAGACGATACCGGGCGCGGCCGAAAGATGGGAAACGTCCGAAGACGGGCGGACACTGACGTTTCATCTGCGCGATATGAAATGGAGCGACGGCAAACCCGTCGTGGCCGGTGATTACGAATACGCGATCAAACGCCTGATAGACCCGGCGACGGCGGCCGAATACGCTTTCGCGGCCTACTACATAACCGGCGCGCAGGAGTACAACACGGGCAAAACCACCGACCCGGCGACGGTCGGAGTCAAAGCGGTCGACGACAAGACGCTCGTCATAACCCTCAAAGAGCCGACGCCGTACTTCGTAGGCTTCCTCGGGCACGGCGTGTTCGCCCCGGCGAGGCGGGATCTCGTCGAGAAATACGGCGAAACCTACGCGACGGACGCGGACAAGGTCGTCTACAATGGGCCGTTCGTATTAAAGGAATGGAAACACGAGGAGACGAAGGTTCTCGCTAAAAACCCCGACTACTGGAACGCGTCCGCGATAAAGCTCGACAGCGTCGAGATAATGGTCATATCGGACACCTCCACGGCTCTGAGCCTGTATGAGAGCGGAGAGTTCGACGTCGTGGACATTCCGTCGAACCTGTTCAAAACATATCAGGAGGAGGGCAAAGCGCGTCTCCTCTTCAACGGCGCTTTGGACTGGATGAAATTCAACCTGCGCGAGAACAAGGACAAGCCGTGGCTCGCAAACAAAAATTTCCGCCTAGCGGTCGGCTGGGCGATAAACAGGGAAGCGTACACGCTGGCCGCGACGAAGGGCCTGTATGTACCGGCGCTCCGCTTCATCCTGCCGATAGTCCAGGGCGCGGAGGAGCAATACGGCAAAGAGTATCCGCTCGACTTCTACACCCCCGCCGGAGACGCGGCCAAGGCGAAGGAATATCTGGGCAAGGCTCTTGACGAGCTGAAACTGAAGGCCTCCGCCATAACGATGGAGTACCTGATCCAGGATCAGGAGGAGACACGCCTGATGGCTGAGACGCTTCAGCAGCAGATACAGGCCGCTCTCGGCATAAATTTCAAAATAAAGCTCGTCACGAGGGCGCAGAGGCAGCAGCTGGAGGCGAACGGCGAGTTCGACACTGTCTACAGCGGATGGATGCCGGATTACGATGATCCGATGTCCTACGAGGAGATATGGATAACCGACGTCAGCCATAACTCGGCGAAATATTCCTCCCCTGAATACGACGGATTTGTGCGCGGCGCTCTCATCGAACCGGACGCGAGAAAACGCATGGATATGATATTCGGCGCGGAAAAACAGATACTCGAAGACGCGCCGCTAGTCCCCCTCCAGCTCCGCCGCAAGGCATGGATGTCGGACGAAGCGCTCAACGGCTTCAATCGCCCGCTGATAGGAGCGGAATACGACTTCGCTTTCGCGTATTTCGAATAGAGGCGTTTAGAAAGACGCCGGATCACGCGA
The DNA here is from genome assembly GCA_031289955.1 of Synergistaceae bacterium. GTDB lineage: Bacteria > Synergistota > Synergistia > Synergistales > Synergistaceae > JAIRKI01. Next base: position 2,963 of record JAITOL010000103.1, on the reverse strand, counting down.
AATTCGAGGCTCCGGCGTCTTTTTAAAATTTTATTCTGAAATCCGGTCAATTGGAAAATCCTTACCGAAAGTTCGCTTTCAATTGCTCCCCTGCCCCAGCTTGAGAGCGTCAAAAATTATCCGATTGAGGTGTTCGGGCTGACGACGATCCCCCAAATCATCGAAAATCGCATTTGCGGCTACCAAGGCGTTGCGAAAAAATTGACTGTGATTTTCAAATAGCGAGGAATCCAGGGAAATACCGACGCTCCGGACATACTGGGAACAAAAGATGGCAACTGTTCTAGTATTCCCTTCGCGGAAACAATGTACTTTCCAGAGAGCCGCTAAACGCCGCGACAACGCTGCCGCCTGATTTTCGAGCGATAACTCGGACCAAACCGTCTGCGTCAATTCTGATAACGCAAGTCGCGCCCTTGTAATAATATACCGATAGTCCGCATAAATGATCGAACGCCCGGCCAGAACTTGGTATTCAGGTTTGAAGATATTGATCGTGCGCGGTTGCCCTGCCCATTTAAAAATATCTTGAAAAATGAATTGATGAAACGCGCAAAAATGGGAAAAATCGTAATTACCGGGTAAGGGATTTGTTAATAATTGTCTGATCCGCGCTGCCGTTAAGTTTGCCTCGACTTTTTCAAGTTCGGCACGATCTTTTATCTGATATTTATTGATTAAAACTCCGGTATTCGGGTAGCAATACGGGTCAACCAACGTCTTTTCAATCTATAATTTGGTATTGTGCGCGATATTTTTTATCAAGCATCTCGATGATTTCATCAGTCGTCAGATCACCGCGTTTTTCTTGTTCTATCAGCTCCAGCATATCTGGAGTGGGCTCTAAACCATCCACTTTGATCAACCCTATAGCATAATTCCACGCCTGACCGCTCGTGATTTCCGGAATGCTCATGAAAAATTTTCCTTTCGTGTCAATTTTTCTATAGACAAATCTCATTTCACATAAAATATTTTACCAGAAAAACGCCGCAAATCCATGCTTTAACTCTCAGCACATGTTTGGTGTTTTTTAAAATGAGTAGGAATGTTATACTAAAATTGTAACATTTTCCATGTCCTAAAATCTCAATAAGATGAAAGTGAGGATTTCACCGATGAAATTCGCGTTGAATGGGAAATTAAAACCTCTTGTTTTTTTGTTTGCGCTCATGGTAATTTTGCGACCCATACAGTCGCCTGGCGAGAGTCTTCCCGAATATACCAAAACTTATCCTGAAATAATCAAGCTTCTCATGGCGGCAAATTTTGCTCTTGACGAAAAAGGCCTAGTAGTGGAGACGACGGGCAATTTGGGGAATGCCGCCGAGGCGGCCGATAACGCGAATACGACTCAAACTTTCAACGCAATGAATGAAATATCCAATCGTATTCTTCAATTAGGAAGTATATCCTCCCATATCCTTCAACCCGACGATATTCTTGAGTGGGTTCCCAATCAAGTTCAAAGCGGATGGATTACGGAATCGGATGGAAACGCTTTGCTTGAAGTTTATCTGCCCCAGGTGGAAACGCTAAAACAGCTAAAAGATGAACGAGAGGAAATGTTGGAACAGCTAAAAACCGAACAAGAGAATGAAGAACAACGAGCCGCCCAAATAGCGCGCGAGCGGGAAGAAGCGGAAAGAGAAAGACATGAACGGGAAGAACAGGCAAAAAAGCAGGAAGAGCTGAATTGGTATGCTTCCATCAGCGATGATGATTGCGTTGCTTTTGCGAAGAGCCTGCATTTTCCTGACTACGAGGGGTTTTCCACAATAGGCGAAGCCTTTGATAAATTTTTTGATAAACCAAAATGGGCGGTGGTGAACCGAGAAAACCCACACGGTGATTTCGATGTGACTTTCTCAGGGATCGGGCCCTATGGCGGGAAAAACGCGCTTTATAAGATCCTTTTTGTATGCGGATCGGATTTTGGCTCGGGACAACTTAAAAATCGCGGTAATAGCGTTTACTTGAGCATCAACAATAGCATTAACGATGACGACAGGAGCAGCTTATGGAATGACCTTCTCGCCACTATGTACCTGAATTAACTAAGGAGTGTTTGAAGATGTCGTGGGAGGCACACCCCATCCTTACAATTTTGTGCGTTGCTATAATCGCGTATTTCGGATGGAAAATGCGCGTGTGGCATCACGAATTATGTCGAAGATCTCCGATTATGCGATGGCTGACCATTGTGATATGTTCAACCTGCGTGTTCTACTTGATTTTCATCATGATATGGGGGGCTGCTCGATAAATTGACGCAAGGAGCATGAGCGTTATGAATGACATGATTCGTAAATTGAAGGAAATAAACGATACGTCTTTAAATGCTCTTATAATTTTTGCGGGCGTCTTCTGCATCGTATGCTCCGTTATGAATTTCAGCTGGTTTTTCGGGAGTTTTCACTCACGACCGATTGTCTTCCTTCTGGGCCAAGGAGGCGCGCGGATTTTTTATTTTCTTTTGGGGATTTTAATGCTGCTTTTAGGCGTCGTGGTCTCGTCAGGCTGAGAAAAAACGTTGCGCGAGAGCATACTTGTCGCCGACGCTGTTGCGACGGACAGGAGAAAATAGACCGCTATGTTCATATTTCGATTCCAGCACGCAGAACCTCATTGACGAACGGATTGTCTCGCTCTAACTCGGCAGCCTCAAACGCAAGCGGCTCGAAGGGCGCTTTGCGGCGACGGCAGAGTTTCAAAAGCTCGAATATTATATCAACTCTGTTTTTGCCGTCATAATCCGTTACGAAGAAGCACACATCCACGTCTTTTCGGAAAATTACGCGCGATCTCAAATTTGCCTTTCGTTTCAACTATCCTTTATTATCCTTGTTCAAATCTTTTACCTCGTCGAGCGACAATCCGGAGCTTTCCGCGATAATGTCAGGAGACACGCCGCAGGACAGCAATTTTTTTGCCATTTCGATGCGGCCTTCCGCGAGACCGTC
>JAITOL010000075.1 GCA_031289955.1 Synergistaceae bacterium | reverse complement strand
GGGCTTGCGTCAGGTGTGTCGGAGCTGGTGTAAATGATGGGAGACGAAACAATTGCCAGATTGTTTGACCGGCTGGACGCATTGATGGACGAAATGCAAAGAGCCCGCGAAAGAATGGTCCGCGTCGAAGAACAGCTCAGCACGATGCGCAAGGAGCTGTCGGACGCTTTGACCCACGTCGGCTCCCTGCGGCTGGAGATGGCGAATATCAAAGGCAAGGTCGCGGGCGCTTATTTTGTCGGCGCGGCCTGCGCGAGCATTTTGTTTTTCGCGCTCACGCGCGCCGACGTTATCGGGCGGCTGTTCGGGAATTAGTTAAAGGCAGTAATTTTCGGGAACAGGATTAAGCGCCGCATTGTCTTTTATGGAATCCATACGGAGGCCAGGATATAAAAAAGGGCTCAGGAAAATATCCTGAGCCCTTGCTATTGCTTGGTGGGCAATACAGGTTTCGAACCTGTGACTTCCTCCGTGTGAGGGAGGCGCTCTCCCGCTGAGCTAATTGCCCGAGTTAGTGACGGAGAGCATTATAAACGCCACTCGGCCTTATTTCAATACCTATAATTCTGAAATTTGTTTTTTTATTTCATGCTGAAACTCTTGCTGCCCCACTGCTTCCCCTTGACGGGCGCTCCTTCGAGCAGTTCCACGAAGCGCTCCATGCATTTCGGGCATTTGTACGGCGTCTCCCTGTCTTCCACCTCGAACTTATGATCGCACATGATACAACGGTAACTACGCATCCATCCACACCTCCGTAATAATTTTATTTTGTTCCTGAATGATTTTATAGTAATATGATAAAACGCTCAAACATTTTGCGTCAAGAGGTCTTGTACGCTTGAGTCGTGCGGTATAAACTGTTCTGCGTTGATCTATCGTGAAGGGGGTTCCAAAATGCCAGTGCCCAAGCCATGGTGGCGCGATGTCCTGGAGACGGTTATTTACGCCATCGTGCTTGCTCTTTTGATAAGAACTTTCATAATCCAGGCTTTCTGGATTCCAAGCGGTTCGATGCTGCCGGCTCTTGAGCCGGGCGACCGCGTGATGGTGATAAAATTCTGGTATCATCTCCCCAGAATAGACCCCAAACGCGGACAAGTGGTCGTTTTCAAATATCCGGTCGATCCTAAGAGGGATTTTGTAAAACGTCTCATCGGTCTTCCGGGCGACAAGGTGGAGATAATGGGCGGACGCGTCTTCATCAACGATCACGAGATAGCGGAGCCCTATGTGCAGCATCCCGACAACTTCACCATGGCTGCCGAGATCGTGCCGGAGGGCAGCTATTTCTGCCTGGGCGACAATCGCGCAAATTCCCAGGACAGCCGTTTCTGGGGTTATGTCAAGGAGGATTTCATGCGGGGGCCGGCGGTCTTCAGATACTGGCCGCTCAGCCGCATGGGACTCCTGAGATAGCGCGTGGGAAGGACAGTATGGTTCCCCGGCCATATGGCCAAGGGGCAACGACAGCTCATGGCGCTATGGGAAGCGCTCGACCTCGTGCTCGAGGTGAGGGATGCCAGAGCGCCTCTGCTTACGATGTCGCCCGTGGCCGCCGGTTTCCCCGATTCCACTGCCGTGTGGGTGATACTTTCAAAAGCCGATCTCGCCGATCCTGACGTCACCTCCGAATGGATAAGGCATTTCAAAGAGCGCGGGCGCAGCGCGTGGGCGCTCGACCTCAGGCATAATTTGCCCGAAGGGCTCAAAAAGGCCATATCGGCACTTGCGCCGTCGTCGTCTTCGAAGAGCGTCTATCGCGAAGCCCGCGTCGCCGTGGTGGGTACGCCCAACGTCGGAAAATCGATGTTCTTGAATCGTCTCGTGGGCCGGCATGCCGCCGTCGTTGGGGGCGTTCCGGGCGTGACTAAGGGAGTGTCGTGGTTCAAGTGCCCCGGCTGTCTCGTCGCCGATTCTCCTGGCATTCTCGATCCACATTCCGACGCGCGCGTTCACAGGATGATGTCGTGGATTTCGTCGACGAAGGGGCAGATCATAGGCTCGTGGGACGATTTGGCCCGCGAATGTATAGAGTTTCTGCAAAATAGGGGCATGAACCGCGTCATATCCGGCGCGTGGGGGATAGAAACCTCGGGAACCTCAAACGAGGTGCTCGAGCGCCTCGGGCACAGGCTCGGCAAGCTGATGCCCGGCGGAGGCGTCGACCTCGAAGCGTCGGGGAGGGCTTTTATAGGAGCGCTCTCAGACGGCAGGCTGGGTCGGGTAAGCCTCGAACGCCCGGGCAAACCTGTGTTTTCGGAGGTTATCCGGTGATAGTGGCGGGCGTCGACGAAGCTGGACGAGGCCCGATAGCCGGTCCTGTCATGACGGCCTGCGCGGTGCTCACTCCGTCTCAGTTCAGGGTTCTTCTGGCGGAAGGGCTCGACGACTCGAAAAAACTTTCCGCAAAGTCGCGCGAACGAATCTTCGGCCGAATGAAAGAATTGGGCGTCGTCTGGGCGGCGCAGGCCGCGTCGCATCGCAGGATCGACCGCACAAACATACTCAGGGCGACGCTGTGGGCGATGGAGCGCGCCGTCCTGCGCCTGGGACTCCGCCCCGATCTGATAGTCGTCGACGGCAACGCGTATATCCCGGGTCTGCCCATCTCGTCCCAGCGAGCCATTCCAAAGGCCGACTCGCTGGTGCCGGCGGTGATGGCGGCGTCAGTCGTCGCCAAGGTGCTTCGCGACAGGGTGATGACTGAGCTCGCCCGGCTTTATCCCGATTACGGTTTTGCCTCCCACAAGGGTTATCCCACAGTTTCCCACAGACTTGTGCTGGATATGCTTGGTCCTTCACCGGTGCATCGGCTGAGCTTCGGAGGCTACAATAAGAATAAAATCAACGAGGCGGTCGTTACGTAATGGCGATGATCGGCGGACTTCCAGGAGGAGCGATAGATCCCGGATCCGGAGGAATAAGGCCGCCTGTCGGTGAAGGCCGCCCCGTACAGGGATCGGCTGCCCAACCCGGTCGCGGCATAGCCGACGGTTCCATTGTAGAGGGGCTCGTCACGGGAAGGGACAACGATATGTATCAGGTCAAAATAGGCGTCCAGACGATGAATGCCCGTTCGACGGCGCCTCTTTTCGTCGGGCAGCGCTTCCGGGCCGTATGGGACGCCTCGACCTCCCCCCCGATGCTCAGATTGCGGCAGGAGGATCTGGCGGTGCTGGCCCGGTTTACCGGACGCTCCCAGAATGTAGCTATGGCCCTTTTGAGCCGCGGCATGCCGGTGGACGAGGAGACCGTGTCCGAGTTGCGCCGTCAGTGGATAAAAAGCGGCGGAGACCCGGCCAAAATTGGAGCTCTCGCCGAGCTCCACGCGCGCGGATTGCCGGCCACAGAGCAGAATATCGCCCTGATTGCCTGGTATATGGGGCTTTCTCCGGAGGACGCCGCGCGGATATGGAAGAAGATTCGGGAGAGATTGAGAAATAAAAAATTTTCGTCCCCTCGCGAGCTCCTGGAAGTTCTCCGGGGCGGCGACGACGAAGAATCGAGGATGTTTTTGGGCGCGCACGCCCTGGCGGGACGCCCGGCCAGAAGCGGACTTGATCCGGCCATGCTGCTCGCTCCCTCCTGGTGGCCCGTCGGCGACTCGGGCGAGCAGATAAGAGCTCGCGTGGCCTTTTCGCTCGAGAGTCAGGACGAGCGCAGGGTGTGGAGGAGCGCGTTCGCGTTCGAGGGCTCGTCTCTCGGTTCTGTGGAGGGAGACGTCGTCACGAACGGACGGGCGATGTCCGTAAATATAAAGCTCGCGACCGACGCCGGGGCTTCCGTGGTGAGGGAGGCCGTGCCGGAGCTGCGGAGCGAGCTGGAGGGCATACCGCTTGCGCTTCAGTACATCGGGGTGGGCGTGCTGAACAAGGATGGAGCTGTTCAGGATATAAGATATGGTTTGGATATGGAGATATGAGAATTGGAAAATAACGTAAGCAAAGCGGCCGCTCTCAAATATGACGAAAATCGCGACAGGCTCCCAAGAGTGACCGCCGCCGGGCACGGACGGGTGGCTGACAGGATGGTGGAGGCCGCTTTCGAGGCCGAGGTTCCGGTTGTCGAGGACGCGGCGCTCGTGAGCGCGCTTCTCATGCTCGAGCTGGGCGACGAGATACCGGTAGAGCTGTATCAGACCGTCGCTCGAATACTGGCTTTTCTCTACGATCTCGACAGGCGGAACGCGGAGCTTTGAGCCATCTCGAGCTGGGGAGGGCCGGAGAACGTCTGGCCGCTCGTTACCTCGAACGTCTCGGGTGGCGGATATTGGGTTCGAATATACGAATCGGCGCCGGCGAGCTCGATATCGCGGCGATGGACGGCGAAGAACTTGTGATAGTCGAGGTAAGAACCCGCAAAATTGGGCGGTTGGCGCCCTCCGAGACGACGGTAGGCCCCAGAAAAATGAAGGCGATATTGAAAAGCGCGCGAAAATACGTCGAAAGCATAGCTTACGGCGGAAACTGGCGTATTGACATTGTGGCGGTGACGGTCGACATCGAGGGCAAAACGCGCGTCGAGTTGTTCGGGGACGTCACGATGGGAATGGAAGGCGGGTATATGGGATGAAGGGAATTTGCGGGGTCGCGCTGCGGGGAATTCAGGCGATACCGGTCGAGGTCGAGGTTGAGATCACAGGAGGGCTGTTTTCGATAACGGTCGTGGGCCTTCCCGACACGGCTGTCAAGGAAGCGCGTGAGCGGGTGCGAGCGGCGCTGAGGGGCATAGGGGTCAATCTCAGGGGCCGCATTGCCATAAACCTCGCGCCGGCGGATCTGCCGAAAGAAGGCGCTCTGCTCGACCTTCCGATGGCTGTGGGGCTTGCAAGGAGCGCCGGGGTGCTGGATTACGGAGGTCGGTCCGTCTTTATGGGGGAGCTCGCTTTGGACGGGCGTCTGCGCTGGGTGAGAGGCGCGGTTCCGGCGGCGGTGAGCGCCCGTGAGCTTGGCATCCCTCTTTATGTGCCGCGCGAGAACGAATCCGAAGTGGCTCTTGTCGACGGAGTCGAGGCGTACGCCGTCGATACTCTGCTCGACCTGATGCTCCATCTGAAGGGCGATAAGAGTATGCCGCGCGTGGAGCATCGGTCGCCTGTAACCGGCGACATATCTGTAGATACGGATTTCGCCGACATCAAGGGGCAGTTTGCCGCCAAGCGCGCTCTCGAAATAGCGGCGGCCGGGCATCACAACCTCCTGATGACCGGGTCTCCCGGCTCCGGGAAAACTCTTTTGGCGCGAGCCCTCAAGGGCATACTGCCTCCGCTCTCCGACGAGGAGATGATGGAGGTTCTGCTTGTTCGCAGCACGGCCGGGATGCCGTTCGAGCCGGAGAGGACGAGGCCGTTCCGCTCGGCCCATCACACGGCCAGCTCGGTCGCCATATGCGGGGGAGGCGCCGCCATGAAGCCAGGCGAGGTTTCGATGGCCGACAGGGGAGTGCTCTTCCTCGATGAATTTCCCGAGTTTTCGAGGGATGTCCTGGAGAGCCTCAGGCAGCCGCTCGAGGACGGCACGATCACGATAAGCCGCGCCGCCGGCAGCGTGACGTATCCGGCGAGGGTGCTGCTCGTCACGGCGTGCAATCCATGTCCGTGCGGTTACAGCGGAGATCCCGTCGAACCGTGCAAATGTTCGCAGGGTGAGCTCGACAGATACAGGCGCAAATTGTCCGGGCCGATACTCGACAGGATCGACCTGCATGTGGCCGTTCCGCGTCTGAGCCCCGAGGAGCTCGTTTCTCTCGGCGGCGATATGAGCGAACCGAGCGAAAAGGTCAGAAACCGCGTCGAAGCCGCGAGGGCGCTGCAGCAGGAGCGATGGAAGGATATGGGCTATCACTGCAACGCGGAGCTGCCGGAGAAAGTTCTGAAGCGCGGGCTCAATCTCGACGCCGATGTGAGGCCGTTTCTGGCGGACACGATGAAGCGCGTCCGGATGTCCGGGCGAGGGTACTCGCGCGTATTGAGGGTCGCCCGCACAGTGGCCGATCTCGACGGTTCGGAGAAAATAGAGGTCCACCATATAGCGGAAAGCCTGTCATACAGGGAAGGTGCCGCGTTCGGCGGCTCGGGCTGGAAATCGTGAGGAATTGTGCGGCATGCTGCGCTCACTTCTGGTTTTAAATAAATGCGCGTGTTACGACGCGCGGACGTGGGAGAAATTCGAATCCCTGGGAATGCCTCCGGAGGCCTTCATGGAGGAAGCCCCGGCCGTTTGGAGCAAACTTGGCATAACGAACCGGAATATGGACGTGATGAAACGCGCCGTCTCCTCCGGCTGGGCGGAGCGCGAGCTCGAACGATGCGACCGGCTCGGCGTATCCATCATAACGTGCAGGGACGCTAATTACCCCGCGCCTCTGCTGGAGATAAGGGACGCCCCTCTGTTGCTTTACGTGTGGGGTTCCCTCGGGGCGTCGGCAGGCGAATCCATAGCCGTCGTGGGCACGCGCAGGTGCAGCTCCTACGCTTCCGGCGTGGCCAAAGAAATGGGGGCTCGGGCCGGAGCGTGCGGATGCCGCGTAGTCAGCGGGGGAGCGAAGGGAATCGACGGCGCCGCTCACACGGGGTGTCTCGAAGGAGGCGGAGTGACGACGGCGGTGCTGGGCACCGGGGTCGATCAGGTCTATCCTGTCGAGCACAGGGAGATGTTCGCCCGCGTCAGGGAACGAGGGGCGCTCTGTTCAGAATATCCGATGGGCTCAAAGGGGGAGTCGTGGCATTTCCCGAGGCGCAATCGGATCATAGTCGGCCTGTCCTCGAAAGTCGTGGTTGCGGAAGCGCCGATTAAGAGCGGCGCTATGATAACCGCCCGGCTGGCGGCCGAAGAGAGCCGCGAGGTCTGGGCCGTCCCGGGAAGGATAGGCGACGAACGATGCGCCGGTTCGAACAGGCTCATTTTCGACGGAGCTATGCCGCTGATAGATCTCGATTTTTTATTTGAGAGCGGATCTCATGGACGTCAGAGGGAGCTGTTCGCCGACTCCGACGCGGCGAGCGCGGGCCGTGACGAGCTCCGGCTGTCGGAAAATGAGAGGGTTATCGCGTCTTTGTTGGCGCGCCGTGAAGATAACACTATTGACAACCTGGCTGGTGAAGCTAAAATGAGCGCCGCTGACGTATTTAAAATTGTGTCGATCCTGGATATGCGTGGTATAGTTTTCCAGTCGGGATCGGGACGCTACAGATTGAGGGATTGAGCGACGAGGGGGGAAGCTATGAGTATGCGGGTTTTGTCGAGGGAGGAGAGGGACGCTTTATCCTCCGGGGCGGTTGAGCTCGTCTATAAATATATGAACAACAGCTACTGTTCGAGTGACGTCCTCGAAAAATCGCTGCTCCACGCGGTTATGGTGTCGCGGCTGAACCAATGTCTCGTCGATACCGGAACCATGTCTTTTCTCATAGAAAAAATTTCAGAGTACGAAGGCTCTCCGCTTTTCGATCCTGATCAAGGCGGGGAAGGCGCGGCTGACAGGTACTGCTGAGGAGGGCGTAAATTGGCGAAAAAAGTTCAGGCAAAGACCTCGTCAAAGGATAAAAAAGAGGCCGCTTCGGTAAAAACAGCGTCCGGGCGAGCATCGTCGAAAAGTCCGCCGGAGAAATCAAGCTCCTCGGAGGAAAAACCGACAAAATCGAAGGCTGTGTCCAAATCGGTAAAACGGACGACAAAGTCCAAAAGCCGCACTGAGGCATCCGCCGCTGCGGCGGCATCCGGCAAAACCCTCGTAATAGTGGAATCCCCGGCAAAAGCTCATACATTGGAAAAAATACTGGGACGTTCATATCATGTGACGGCCAGCATCGGGCATGTGCGCGATCTTCCCAAGGGAAGGATCGCAGTCGACGTCGATCACAACTTCACACCCGAATACATAAACGTGAGGGGCAAGGGCGACCTGATAAAGTCGCTTAAGGCCGCCTCCGGCGCGAGCGTCCGCACGCTTCTGGCCTCCGACCCGGATCGCGAGGGGGAGGCCATCGCGTGGCATCTCGCCACGATCCTCGGTATCGACCCGGCATCCGATTGCCGGATAAGAATGCAGGAAATTACGGAGCACGGCGTGAGAAGCGCCGTGGAAAACCCTGATCGCATAGATATGAACCTGGTGGACGCGCAGCAGTCCCGCCGCGTCCTGGATCGCCTTGTGGGTTATAACCTGAGCCCCCTGCTTTGGTACAAGCTCCAGCGCGGGCTCTCGGCCGGAAGGGTGCAATCGGTCGCGCTTCGCATAGTCTGCGAGCGCGAGGACGAGATAGAGGCATTTGTGCCGAAGGAATACTGGCTCCTCGATGTGGACGCTTCGTCCGGCGACCGGCGTTACACGATGAGGGTCGATAAAAAAAACGGCAAAAAATTCGTGCCGGAGGATGCGGCCCAGTCTCTGGAGGCCGAGGAAACCATAAGGAAAAATGCCGTTGTTGTCGACGGCTTCAAGGTGAAGGAGACGAAACGGCCGCCCCTGCCTCCTTTCAAGACGAGCGTTCTGCAGCAGGAGGCGTCCCGAAGGCTCGGTTTTGTGCCGCGCAGAACGATGCGGATTGCCCAGTCCCTTTACGAAGGCGTCGAGATACCGGGCCGGGGCCCGATAGGTCTCATAACGTACATGAGAACCGACAGTATGCGTCTAGCTCCAGAAGCCATTGAATCGTCGAGGGATTACATAAAGTCGGAAATTGGCGAGGAGTACCTGCCCGAGAAACCGAATGTCTATACTCCAAAAGGCCGCTCGCAGGACGCTCACGAGGCCATACGCGCCACAGATCCGACGTTGACGCCCGATTCGCTGAAAGCCCATCTGACGCCGGATCAGTATAAACTTTACGACCTGATCTGGAGAAGGTTTCTGGCAAGCCAGATGGAGTCCGCCAGAGTCGCCCGCGCGACCGTCGACGCGTCGGCGGGGGAATATGGCATGAGGCAGGACGGCATATCCGTGTTGTTCGACGGATGGGGAAAAATCTGGCCGCTGGGCGTGAAAAACACTGTGATCCCTCAGGCCGAACCGGGCGAGACATTGCGTCTCGACGGAATCAAGCGCGAGCAGAAATTCACTCAGCCTCCGTCGCGCTACACGGACGCGGGACTGGTGAAGGTTCTCGAGGAAAAGGGCATAGGGCGTCCGTCGACATACGCGTCGATAATCGAGACGCTCGCGGATCGCGGCTACGTGACGAGGGAAGAGGACAAAAAGCTGCTTCCGGCGAAGCTGGGGCGGCTCGTGAACGTCTTTCTCGTCAAATATTTCCCCAAGCTCATAAATACAGAGTTTACAGCCCAGATGGAAAATAATCTCGACTCGGTGGAGTCGGGGTCCGAAAACTGGGTCGAGGTCATAAGGGCTTTCTGGACAAACTTCAAGCCTGTCCTGGATGACGTAACCTCCACTGCCGAGAAGGTGAAGATAGAGCCCGAATATATCGGCGAGGACTGTCCGGAGTGCGGACACGCGCTCGTCGTGAAAAACGGCAGATTCGGGGAATTCATAGCCTGCTCCGGATATCCAGAGTGCAAATACACGAGAAAAATAATAAAAACGACGGGGATCAAGTGTCCAAAGTGCGCCGACGGCGAGCTGATACGCCGCAAAGCGGGGAAAGGCAAGGCAAAAGGCCGTATGTTCTACGGATGTTCGAGGTATCCCGACTGCGATTATGTGAGCTGGAAGAAGCCCGAAGCTCCGAAAAGCGACACCGCCTCCACAGGGGAGGAACCGGTCGAGGAAGTGTGGAGCGACGATGCCGAGGCCGACGACGGGGCCGCCACCGCCTAGAGACATGGCGGAACTCGGCTTTTGCGCCTGATGTCCGATGAAGCCGTAACTGTAATAGGGGGCGGGCTCGCCGGCTGCGAGGCCGCTTATCGCTTGGCCCGGAGCGGAATCCGTGTCAGATTGTACGAGATGCGGCCCCGCAAAAGCACGCCGGCTCACATGACGGGCGGCCTGGCCGAGCTCGTGTGCAGCAACTCTCTTGGAGCGGATTTGCCGTCGAGCCCCGCCGGAATATTGAAACAGGAACTTCGAATGATGGGCAGTCTCGTGCTGGAATGCGCGAATATGGCCCGGGTGCCCGCCGGTAAGGCGCTGGCCGTCGACAGGGAGAAATTTTCGGCGCTCGTGGGGGAAGCTGTGGAAAAAGCCCCCAATATGGAAGTGATCCACGAAGAGGCGGAGAGTATACCTGAAACCCCCGCGATAATAGCGGCGGGCCCCCTTATGGAGGGGAAAATAGCGTTTGAACTGCGGGAGATGGTCGGCGTCGGCTATCTCTCTTTTTTTGACGCGGCCGCGCCGATAGCGACGCTCGATTCGGTCGACATGAGCAGGGCGTACAGAGCCGACAGATACGGCGCGGGAGACGGAGACTATATCAACTGCCCGATGGATCGCGAGCGGTACGAGGCGTTCCACGAAGCGCTCATCGGCGCTGAGCGGGCTTTAGTTCACGAGTTCGACGAACGCCCGATGTATTTCGAGGGCTGTCTGCCGATAGAGGTTATCGCGTCGAGGGGAGTCGACACGATGCGTTTCGGCCCCATGCGTCCCGTTGGTCTCCCGGATCCGGCGACGGGGCATGAGCCTTATGCGGTCGTGCAGCTCAGGCGCGACAACGCCGAGGGCACGTTATATAATCTGGTCGGTTTTCAGACGAATCTCAAATGGCCGGAGCAGGACAGGGTGTTCCGCATGATACCGGCTTTGGAGAACGCCGAGTTTTCCCGCAGGGGGGTAATGCACAGGAACTCGTTCGTTTGCGCCCCGCGCGCTCTCGACGGCTATCTGCGTCCCGCCCGCGACGGACGCGCCATAAGGCCCGATCTCTTCCTGGCCGGACAGATAACGGGGGTCGAGGGCTACGTCGAAAGCGCCGCGATGGGCCTCGTGTCCGCGATTTATATGACAGCCGCGCTGTCGAACTCTCCCATGCCGGAGTTCCCGGACACGACCGCAATCGGATCGCTTTTGAGATATCTGAGGAACGCGCG
>JAITOL010000176.1 GCA_031289955.1 Synergistaceae bacterium | reverse complement strand
CTTGGCTGCGACCACTGCAAGGAGGCTGAGGCGGGAAAGTGCGACGGGCCTGTTCTGACCAGGCACAAAGCGCAGGAGGGATTTGAACTGTGCGCCAAGCTCTATACCCTCGGGGTTCCTTCGCAGTACCTTGCTGAAGCATATGGCATTTCCGAGGGGGCGATGAGGAAGAATCTGAGAAACATGGGCACGCGGATGAGAAAACCGTGCGAGGGTTTCGCGATAAGTAAAGAGTGGGACGGGACAGCGCAGAGGAACCGGGAGATCGTCGCTCTTTACAACCTCGGCGTGCCGATAAACGTTTTGGTAAGGGGTTTCATTTTGGAGGAATCGTCTATCCGATACATTCTGGAAAAAAGCCGCGTCGTGCTTCGGGACAGAACAGAGGGAATTCGTAACGCCAAGGATTGGAAGCGGCGTATCGATGCGGGATTGGACGGTTGCGGCGGCGATTGTCAGGACCAACATGCCAGCGGCTGAAACGGCTGCGGCGTAAAAACAAAACAGGAGAAATCACAATGACCGGCATGGAAGCCACCAAACGTATATCCGTAATGTTTTTGGGGTGTGAAAAATATGTTGGATGAAAATGATATATCCATAGAATTTGAGGCGCGCGGGCAATCTGATTTCTGGTTTGCGTGCGTCGACATCAAGGTGATCCGCGACAAAGAACTCTCACCCTGCGACAAGACTGTGTTTGCGGTCATCTGCTCTCACGTCGATGTCCAATCGCGCCAATGGTCGATGACGGTCAAACATATCGCCGAGGAGACCGCCTGTGACGAGCGCACCGTTCAACGGTCATTGAAAGCGCTGGCGGCGCGCGGCGTTATTGAACGGTTCGAGCGGTTCAAGGAAGGCAAGCAAAAAGCGAGTATATATCGTATCGTCGGCCATCGCGCGGCGTGTTATAACACCGATCACTCCGAACCTGACGCGAATATGAAGGGTGACAAAAACAACCCCCCCAGGGGTGACAAAAACGCCCCCCCTAGGGGTGACAAAAACGACGGGGCGTTACTAGAACCAAGATCTTACGATACTAAAGATTACTCTCTTTCAGAGAGCGCGGTCGAAACCTCCGCGCCTCCCGAGAGGCCGGTTGAAATGTCCGAAGTGCCGGTCTCCATGCGCCCGACCGTCGAATACTTCCTCCACAAAACGGGCCGCGCTAACGTCGACCCAGGGGAGTTGGTGTCGATTCGCATTCTGGAACGCGATCACTTCCCCGCTCGCGTTCAGCAGGAAATAAACACGGCGGTCGAACGGTTCCGGCGAAGTGGCCGCGACCCGACGACGCTGACGTTTGATTATCTTGGCGAGAGTTTGAGATATCAGCCAGGGCGCCGAGCCAAAACTACGCGCGCCTCTCCGACCGAAAAAAAACAGGGCCGCGAGCAGCGCGCGGCGGCGATTACCAAGGAAAAAGCGGAGCAGAGCGAATTGATTCGAATGCTGGAGGCGGGTGAACTTTGATGGCGAACTATTCTTCGGAGACGATCGAGTATGTCAATTCAATTTTCGGCGGTTATGTCACCGCCGACGAAATGTATGGCGGCGACGATGGTTTCCGATGGGCCATGCGCTATCACCACTGCGCGGAATCGTGTCCGGGGCTCGAAAAGTGCAAGGTGCACGGATGGTATCCGAGGGTCCATGAGGAGGAACATGGGGGCCGGAGGACGTTCGTCGTTCGGGCGACGCTGTGCAAGCACAAGTATCAGGCTGCCGATCGGCGGCAATTGAATGATCTCGTCAAGGCGAGCCGCATACCGCAAGAGCTGACCGCTTGCACTTTCGACACGTACAAGACGGTAAACGAATCCACCGCGAACGCGAAAAAATTCGCGATATATTGCGCTGAAAGCGGCTCCGGCCTCCTGCTTACGGGGCCGCCCGGCGTGGGCAAAACGCACCTTGCCGTGGCCATTGTGAATCACGCCATATCATGCGGCAGAACCGCGATTTTTATTCCTGTCATAAATCTGATCGACGAGATACACGAGGCGATAATGAACATAAAAATCAACTCGCTGATGGATGCGTTGAGCGCCGCCGACTGCCTCGCGCTCGATGACTTCGGCACACAAAAAAACACCGACACGCGTAGCGAGCGCATTTTCGAACTGATAAATAACCGTTACAACATGAAAAAACAAACGGTAATCACGACGAACGCGCGAACCAAGGCAGACGTCGCCCTCCTTGCCGGCGACAATGGCGAACGCGTCGCGTCACGTCTGGAAGAAATGACGTATAAATTCGAGATAGAGGCGCCTGACTACCGCGAGCAGAAAAAACGCGCGCGAAACGGCAGAAAATCAACCGAAGGCGAGTTGGCGCTGTCATGAGCTTGAATGTAGTCGTCGTCACGGGAATATTGGCGAGAGAACCCCAGCTCAGCTACTCCGCAAGCGGACCGGAGACGCGCCTCGATGTGCGTTGCTTCTCGCGTGAAAAAGACGCCGGCGGCAATTGGAAGAAGGTTCACACGATACTGCCTGTCGTGATTAGGGGGGCGAGCGCCGAGCGCGTAGCGGGCTGGCTGAAAGAGGGGCACGCCGTCGAGGTCGAGGGCAGGCTCCAGGGGTTTGAATTCCAAATGGGAGACCGGATTGTTAAAGCCTGCGCGATATTGGCGCGGCGCGTCGACCAGGTAAAAGACGAAGCCGGGGCCGCGCGATGACAGATCGGGTCATAGCTTTGCGGATCGGCGCTCTCGCGGCGATCATCAAATTGGACGGTATGAAAGATCACGCGGCGGCGTAAAAAGGGGTGGTTGGATGTCGCGATACGGGCTCATCGAACAATTGACCTCGATCATATTGTTGTTGCGGGACTATCCACAGGGGTTGTCTATCCTCCTGGGGAGTCTCCCGCCTCCAACTTGCGAGGATATATCGGAAATCATCGAGACCGTGCGCCGCTCGCCCGAACCGACTCTCGATCCTTCAGGACAACCGCTCCGCGTCGACGGCGGTTTCGACTACATAGAGGCCGACGCGCTTATTGACTGCGAGGAAAGATTCAACCGGATCGTGGAGAGCTCGGGAGGATGGGAGCATATAAACGAGGTCACGCGGGGTTGGGCAAAGAAATACAAAAAAGAGTGGTCTGTGATAGCCGACTATGTGAGGTGGCCGAAATCCAAGATAGACGGGATATCGTTGATACAGCTTGCCTCTGAACATCAAATAAGCAGGACTAGCGTATACGCGATAATCGAGGATTTCCCTCAGAATCTCTCGGTCGCAATAATGTACACTCCGGTCAAAAATGAGTTGTGTTTATCGGCAGAGATCAATCCGGCGGCGGTTTAAAAAATGTCCTGTACATTTGCTGTACATTTGCTGGACATTAAAAGTACAAAAAAAGTACATTTCGTGGACACTTGAAATTAAAAAGTGTGTTATATTTTTATCATCGAAAAATAATAGTTACGCGAAAACCCCGCCCGGAAATCGAGCGGGGTTCCGTCATTATCCTTGGTGTTTCGGTCTCATTTTCTCAGCATTTTTGTCATACTCGTCAAGATCGCTCTTGAGAAATACGCCGTCTTTCACCGGAACCAGAGACCCGCGTTTGATGGCGTTGTGAATGGCTTGGCGCGATACACATAGATATTCAGCGGCCTCGCCGGAGGTTAAGATGTTTTCAATAACCCACTGCCGCATACCGGCTATTTGTGGCGTTTTGCGAGCCATGAGTCTATACCTGTTGCGACAAGCGCCACGCTTGTCACGGCGAACGCGCACAAGGCCAGATAGTTTTTCCAGTCGTCCCGAATGCTGATATAAAGCGAGAAGGACCAGAACGTCAACGCGGCAAAATTAATATACTTGAGAAACTTGAACATTTTTTTAAATTGAGCGATAATAACGGGGAGGGAGTTATCCTCCCCGTTCGCCTTACTTCCGCTTGCGTTTCCTGCGGTGTTTCGGGCTGTTTGTGAGCTTTTTGATTATCCTTGCTATCGCGTTTATTGCTTGTGTTACTCCGCCTAAGAGTGTCACCGCGATTGCCAGGTTTTCAAAAAGCTCTTTTTTGTTATCGCTCAACTCATCACCTCCTTTGTGAGATAATAATAACATAAGCGTATACAATTGTCAACTCTTTTATCCAGGAATATTTCGCACTGGACGCCTTTGGGCGTCTTTACCGAAATAGAAAATAAATTGTTGAAGGAGCTTGGGATGCGCTGTTGCCAGAGTTAATGAGCGGAAAACTTAAAATTTCATAGATGATGATAGAGAAAATAAAACAGCCCGCCCTTGACGGTGGGGCGGGCTGTTTGTTACAATCCTTCCGGATTAGTTAATCACTCCAAGTATCTTGAGTATCAGCTCAAGAAGCTGGAAGATCAACGCAAGCAGAGGAGCAAGGTATGTCACCCGGGTGAGTGGGCCTTGCTCCTCCTTTTTGTGCTCCGGAAGGCTGCCTTTGTCTTTCGACATCCGCGTCACCTTCTTCCAGAGGGGAGACCTAATCACTCACCGGCCCCCTGCAATAGCCGGAAGTCCGCCACGAACATTCTATCGCGAGAGCCCGCCTTCGGCGGGTCTTTTCGTTGCCAGCAGCCGACAGGGGAGGAGATATAAATCAAAAGGACTATCCCCATCGAGACGACGCATGAGATTAACGAGCTGTTGGATTTCCTCGAGCAATGGAATCAGAACTATTATCTGTTGGCTCTAATCGCCATAAATTGGGGATTGCGCTGCTCGGATATATTATCGCTCACCATCGGCTCCGTTATAGCCGGATCGGGTAAACGGGTTCAGATTGCCGACAGGATAATCGTCACCGAACAAAAAACGAAACACGAGCGCCACATAGAGATTCAGGAGAAGATGAAAGACGCCTTATACAGGCACATAAAGAGGCGAGCGGTCAAGGAGGGGGAGCTGGATTTATCGGCGCCTCTTATTTTATCCCAGAAAAAGAGCCCGGATAAAAAATTAAAAGCTCCTTCCCGCCAGCACGTCAGCGCGGTTATTAACATTGCCGCCAAGAAGGTCGGTATTCGGGGATCCATAGGAACGCATGGCCTGAGAAAAACATTTGTTTATCAGGCGTGGAAGAGACAGACAAGTGTCGACGTGCTGCAGAAGATTCTCGGCCATTCATCCGTATCCATCACGCACAGATACGCCTGCATACCCATGGAGTACGAGATGGAAGTCTACAGAAAAATAAACTTTGGGCCATTGTCATCCCCTCGGCGATCTAAAAAACGAAATGGTAAATCGCCCGATTAGGTGAATTCGAGCCTGTTGGTAAAGTTTTCCTGACCAATGCGCGATCTCATCCCGCTTGTTTTTGTGATCCCGCTGTCCGTGCGTGTCGATAGGTTTGGGATAATCTGACACAACTATAGTTATGTAAGATTTCCCTGGGCTCCCTCGCGAAACGCCACTTTGAGGTGATAGCAAGGTGTTAGGGTGTGTCAAGGTACTCCCGGCGAACTTGCTGAGTTGCGGGTCAGCGAGTCGCGAGAATTAGTTAATTATGGTTTACTTTTACCCCACTTCGGTTTCTTAAATCGAGAAAATGAACTAATTAATACGTGGGGTTCGCTGTTTTGGGCTGTTTTTGGCTGTTTAGGGGGTGATTTTGTGTGGTCAAACATAGGATTCCCGGGCTTGGTGTACTGATGCCGAGTAAAAATAAAACTAGGTTTCGCGATAAGGAGCGGATCGGGCCGCTCGCTCGCGTCCGCTGCGCGGTCGAACTCAACCCCGGATATGGCGGCACATTCGACGCGGCAGCCCGGAAGCGGAAAAAGCAGAATGCCGGATAACGGCGGCCTCTATTCCAAAAAGACAATCGCGGAGCTGTTCAGCATCTCGGAGCGCCGCGTCGAACAGCTCGCGCAAAAGAAAATAATCCCGAAGGCGGGGAAGGGGTTATTCGACCTCGAGCCGACCGTTCAGGCTTACGTCAGATATCTTCACGGTTTGGCGAACGGGGCGATCTCCGCGGATACGACCGAACTCAATCAGCGGCATTTGCAAGCCCAGGTTCAGGAGCGCGAGGCAAAGGCGAGGATGGCCGAGCTCGACCTCGCGGTTATGCAGGGCAAACTTCACGAGGCCGATCACGTTAAAAAGATCATGACCGACATGATAGTGGCTTGCCGCTCCCGGCTGCTTTCCCTGCCGTCAAAAACCTCTACGACGCTCGCGAACATGACCGACACGGTCGAGATCGCGACGTTCGTTCGGGAGCTCATCTATGAGTCTCTCGAAGCTCTATCCGAGTATGACACGGAAAAATTCAACGAATTGAACGAGAAATATGTTCCTTTATCGGGCGACGGTGAAGCGGATGAATATCAGGATTCGTAAAAAAACATATGACCTGCTCGCGGAGGTTATGCTGTCCTTCAGGCCGCCGCCAGATCTGAGCGTCTCCGATTGGGCGACGGCTTACAGGCACATACCGCCTCCCGCCGCCGAGCCGGGGAGGTGGCGCAACGAACGGATGCCTCATCTCGTCGAGATCATGAACGCTATGGGCGACCTGAGAACGCCGAAGGTCGTCGGAATGCTTGCCAGCCAGAGCGGAAAATCCGAGGCTTGTATCAACGTCATCGGCTGGCATATTCACCTCAATCCCACCTCTATGCTGATGATTCAGCCGACCGACGGCGGCGGCAAAAACTTCTCGAAGGAGCGCATAGCTCCGGCGATCCGGGAGACTCCTGTCCTGAAGGAGCGGGTTTCCTCCCCCAAAACGCGCGACGGCAACAACACTATCGAGCTCAAACACTTCCCCGGCGGTTTTCTGGCCGTCGTCGGCGCGAACGCGCCTGCCGGGCTCGCGTCTCGGCCTATCCAGATTGTCATCGCCGACGAGGTCGACAGGTATGAGGCGAGCGCCGGAACCGAGGGCGATCCCATGTCCCTCGCGGAGAAGCGCACCACAACCTATTGGAACAGAAAAATAATCATGGTTTCGACGCCCGGCAACGAAGGGACGAGCAAAATAGCGTCGGCATATGAGGAATCGACTATGGAGCGCTGGCGTCTCCCATGCCCGAAGTGCGGAGAGTTACAGGCCCCCGAATGGTCGGGCCTGATATATAAAGATTTGCCGCAGCCGGTTTATAAGTGCTCGAAGTGCGGACGAAAAAGCGAGGAGCATGAATGGAAGAGCCAGCGCGGGCAGTGGGTAGCCGAACACCCCGAACGGATTATCAGGGGGTTTCACACCACGGCTTTGATATCTTTCTTCGTAACATGGGAGGATCTGGTCCGGGACTGGAAAAACGCCCAGGAGCAGTCGGCCAAGGGCAACAACGAGCCCTTGAAGGTGTTTATAAATACCCGGTTGGCCGAGGTTTGGATGGAACCGGGGGAACAGGTCGAAGAGGACGAGATAGCAAGGCGCAAGGAACCTTACGTCTATCGTTCGGATAGCGGCGCCGTGCTCCCCTGCGATGTGCCCGACGGCGTGATGATTCTGACGGCCGGCGTTGATATTCAGGAAAACCGAGCGGAGATAGAGGTCGTTGGATGGGGCCGCGAGTGGGAGTCATGGGGAATCGAGTACAGCATCATCTACGGCGACCCTGACACCTCCGCGTTCTGGAAACGGATCGACGAGTATCTGTTGAAAACGTGGGAATATGGCGACGGAGCGAGTATCGGAATCACTACGGCCTGCGTCGACAGCGGTCATCGCGCGAGCGACGTCTACAAATTCACAAAACCGCGCGAGTCTCGCCGCATCTACTCGTCAAAAGGGCAGGGCGGCGAGGGTGTGCCGATGATATCCAGGGCGACGCAGAACACGCGCAACCGGGCGCTGCTGTTTATTCTTGGAGTCAACGAGATAAAAGGGAAGATTCTTTCGGGCCTGAAAATCCACACGGCAGGGCCGGGTTACTGTCACTTCCCGCTCAGTCCCGATCTCGATGATGAATATAAGCGCGGTTACACGGGCGAATATTTCAAGGGGCTCGTCTCCGAACGGCGAATAATCAAATTCCGGAAAGGCTTTCGCAGGTATGAGTGGGAAAAAAAGTCGGGCATAAGAAACGAGCCTCTCGACTGCCGGGTCTATGCTCGCGCGGCGCTCGGAATCCTCAACCCGAATTTTGACGCTCTCGAAAAGCTGAGGGATAAGCGGCGGCGGATTCCGGCCGGGCATGATACGGCAAGGCCGGTCGAAACGAAAAGCGCTCAAGCCAATGTGAGGAAGCGCGGGCGAAGCAGCAAGGGTGTGAGTTTATGAGATAGGACGTGAAATCATGGCATTGTCGGAAGCGCGCAAAGAATATACAGGGCGGCGCCTGGGGATATATTTGGAGGCGGAGGAGATAATTCTCCGGGGGCAGTCCTACAAAATAGGCAGCCGGATGTTGACCAGGGCTGACCTTGCGGCGGTTCAGAGTGAAATACGCCGGCTTGAAAACATACTCGAAACCGGCGGTATTCAGCGCCGGGCGTTTCGGTTCGTTTTGAGGGATCTATGATGTTCGGCGGAGTGAAAAAGAGGCTCAAGAGTATCTTTGGCGGCGAGAAACCACGCGCGAGCGGTTATTCCCATCATGGCGCGAACACTCATAAAAAGGCCTTGATCGGTTGGGATTCGACGAGTTTCGGCGCTCACGAGGATATCGACCGCAACATTTCAAAGCTCAGGGAGCGGTCGCGCGATCTTTATATGGGCGGCGCTCTTGTGGCGAGCGGGGCTCTCAAAACAATGAGGACGAATGTCGTTGGCGCCGGGCTGACCGTCAAGCCATCTATCCAGGCCGAAACGCTGGGGCTGTCGAGCGACGATGCCGACGAATGGCAGCGCCTCGCTCGCGCCGAATTTGAACTTTGGGCCGACACGGTCGACTGCGACGCCGCCCGCCAGAATGACTTCGCCGACCTTCAACAGCTCGCGTTTCTCGCGTGGCTCATGGAGGGCGACGTATTTGTGGCTATGCCCCATATCCCCCGCGCGGGGAATCCCTATGATCTCCGCGTCCTGTTGATAGAGGCCGACCGCGTCTGCAACCCGCCGCTCCTGGATCCGTCAAGGGAAATATGTCAGGGCATCGAGCTCGGAGGGTATGGCGAGGTCGTCGCCTATCATATCTGCAACCAGCACCCCAGCTACAATGGCGGCTGCATCGTCAAGAAAAAAGAATGGAAGCGCGTGGAGGCGTTTGGAAAACAAACCGGCCGGCGAAACATTCTGCATATCATGGACGCCGAACGCATCGGTCAGGCTCGCGGGGTTCCCGTTCTGGCGCCGATCATCGAGGCTGCGCGTCAGCTTGGGCGATATACCGAAGCCGAGCTTGTCGCCGCGGTCATCGCCGGAATGTTCACGGTGTTCCTCTCGACCGAAAATCCCGATGGCCCTGTCGGCGAGGGAAGTGTTCCGCTCGATGAGCAGATAGACTCGGACGACGAGAGCACGGTCGAGCTTGGAAATGGAACGACAGTCACGCTGGGACCGAACGAAAAAGCCACAGTAGCCAATCCTGGCCGCCCATATTCGGGATTCGAGATGTTCACCAACGCGATATGCCGTCAGATGGGGACGGCGCTGGAACTTCCGTATGAAGTCCTCGTCAAGCAGTTCACCGCCAGCTACAGCGCGTCACGGGCCGCCCTGCTCGAGGCGTGGAAGATGTTCAAAATGCGGCGGGCATGGTTCGTGAAGGATTTCTGTCAGCCGGTTTACGAAGAGGTCATGACCGAGGCGATAGCAAAGGGCAGGTTGTCGGCGCCGGGCTTCTGGAGCGCGCCGGAGATACGGAAGGCATGGCTCAGGGCCGAGTGGTACGGGCCGACGCAGGGTCAGATCGACCCGCTGAAAGAGGTAAACGCGGCGAAGATACGCGTCGCTGAGGGCTTCTCCACGCGCGCGCGGGAGACCTCCGAACTCACCGGAGGCGATTATGAATCCAACGTGCGGCAGCTCGCGCACGAGGAAAAACTGATGGAGGCCGCCGGCCTCCTGGATAGGGGAGATGATGCGCTTGAGACGGAAACCGGCATCGGCTTTCCGGCCGTTCTGGACGATGAAAGCGGTTCAGGCGAAGAATGATAAAGGAGAGGGGGAAGATGTAGGCGAGGTGCTGATTTATGGCGACATAGACGAAGATCCCGCCTGGTATGGTGACACCGTAACTCCAAAGACATTCCGCGATGACCTGAAGTCGCTGGGCAACATCAAACATATCCATGTTCATATCAACAGCTACGGCGGCTACGTCTCGGCGGGTTCCGCCATTTACACCATTCTCCGGCAGCATCCGGCGACCGTTACCACTTATATCGACGGGTTTGCTCTTTCGGCGGCGTCGGTCATAGCTATGGCCGGAGACACGATTGTTATGCCGGGGAACGCTATGATGATGATTCACAATCCCTCGACATATTCTTTCGGGAATGCCGAAGATCTCAGACATGAGGCCGACACGCTCGATAAAATACGCGACGCGATGGTCGCAATCTACCGCGAAAAAACAGGACTCGACTCCGAAGAGATCATCAAAATGCTCGACGCCGAGACGTGGTTTACAGCGGACGAGGCCATAGAGAATGGCTTTGCCGACATTTCAGCCGAGCCTTTTATGGCCGTCGCGCAGGTAAAACCGGGCGTATATGCCGTAAATGGTCAGGAGTTCAATTTGACGGCATTTGAAAATTTGCCGTTGAACTTAAAAAATAAAGAAATGGAGGAAGAGAAAATGAGAAACAGTACGCCGGTCATACCGGCAGCTCCAGCGCCGACCGCCAATCCCGAACCGCAGCCGATCACACAGCCCCAGCCCGCTCCCGCGGATAACGCCGCGATACTGGCCGAGGCCGTGAAAGCGGAGCGCGAAAGAATGAGGGCTCTCGACGAGCTTCTCGTGACTGGCGCAGAGGAACTCATAGCCAGGGCCAAATATGAGACGGGGGCTTCCGCTGAATCTGTGGCTTTGGAGATTATCAAGGCACAGAAAAAGATGGGAACTATCGCGTTCGAAGCTCGGAAAGCGGACGCGGAAACCTCGGGCGTCAACGACCTCGGGGCTGCAAAGACGAGTGACGGAATTGGCGGCGGCGACGCCGCGACCGCCAAGGCTGAAGAGCTGCGGGCGGCCATAACGAAAAGGAGGGAAGGCAAATGAGCAGAGAATTACTTGGAACACTCGGACAGTCCGAACAGGATAACCTTATCGCCGGGCCGCGTTTTCCTGTAGCGAATAAGGGAGTCACCTTGCTCGAAGGGCAGGGATTGCTCAAAAGAGGGACGGTGCTGGGAATTGTCACCGCTCACGGTCAGGCTGTTCCCGTTGACAGTACCGCCGGGGACGGCTCGAATTCGCCGGACTGTGTCCTTGCTGAGGATGTCTACACCGGAACCGAGCCCGGCGAGCCCGGAGTGTCCGCTGTCGCGTATAGCGCCGGATATTTCATTCGCGGCTCCCTGATATTCGGCGGCGCCGATACATATGCCACGCATGAGCTAGAGATGCGGAAACTCAACATACATCTCAGCTCGTCAATCGACAAGGACGGAGGGATTCACTGATGGGCGGCATGATATCAATCGACGAAACCAGAACCATGATCGAGGCGGTCATCGAAACGCCGCCATTGCCCACTTTCCTTCGCCGGACTTTTTTCGGCGGCGGAAACAAAACCTATTTGACTGAGCAAATAGACTTCGACTACAAAAAGGGGAATCTGGCAATGGCGCCGTTCGTCGCGCCGAAGGTCGGAGGCATCCCGATGGAGCGCGAAGGATTCGAGACGAGAACTTTATCCATTCCCAAGATAGCCCCGGAGCGGGTGATAACTGTCGAAAACCTCAAGAACCGCTCTATGGGCGAGGCTATCTATTCGTCAAAGACGCCGGCTCAGCGAGCGGTCGAACTTCAGGCGGAGGACTACGACTATCTCGATAACGCCATATCCCTGCGCGAGGAGTGGATGGCTCGTCAGCTGCTGATCAACGGCAAGATCGATATCAGCGGCGAGGTAAACTCGGGAAATGTGGTCGATTTCAGCGTGGACTACAGGTTCACCAACAAGGAGAGCTTGACGGGCGATGATTTGTGGACGAATCCCGCGGCCAAACCGCTCCAGCAGTTTGTGGCCTGGCGCAAGGAGATCGTCGAGAATTGCGGCATCGATCCGAACGTGTTGATCATGCGCTCGGACACGGCCATGATGCTCGTCGATCATCCCAACTTCTTGAAATATTACGACACAATGCGCTATAACTTCGGGACGATCGAGCCATATATCAAGGAGCCTCTCGTGACGTTTTACGGTCGTTTGCCGCAGGTCGGCGCCGATATCTATGCTTATGACGCATCCTTCCTCGACCCGGTCACAAAGGAAATGACGCCGTTTATTCCTGATAACACGGTGCTTTTTGCCTCGACGACCGCAAGGGGCCGTTTCGACTATGGCGCCGTCACGTTTTTGACTGTGGGCGAGAATTTCATGACCGTCGCGGCGACGCGGGTGCCTCAGGTTTTCATCGACACGGATTCGTCGGTTAAAACACTCAGGCTGACGGCGCGGCCTCTTCCCATGCCGCTCAACGTCGATGGATGGGCCGTGAGGATTGTAGCGTGAGGTATGAAGTCGCAAAGGGCTGGAGGTTGAAGGGCTCTGACGGCAGGCGTCATTTGTCCGGGGAGATAATCCCCCTGCTGGATCAGGACGTTGACCGACTGCTGAAACATGGCGCTGTCGTCGCGCGTCTCGATATCGAGGAAGAGGACGAAGAGGCCGGGGCGGCTGACGGGGAGGATGATGATAATGGTGGAGAGGAAGGAGTGCGCCCTCCGTATGACATCGGGCTCATTCCGGGCGACAATGGCGAATTTTTGGATGGGCCGGAGATTGGCGATGATGGCGCGGGCGAACATGACGCCGCGGGGATGAATCGGGATGCCGAGCGGATATCCGATACTGGAGGAGATATTTCCGGCGCTGTGTCCGGCAAAAAGCCCGGCAAATCCACAAAACCGGCCGCAAAAAAGCCTAAAGAATGATGTTAAGGACGATCTGATCAAACGCGGCGTCTGGTTCAACGACCTCGAACTGGCCGATTATCACATAATCAACAATAAAAAAATCCTCTGCGTTTTCGACAAATACGACGCCGCGCTCGCGGCGACCGACTCCGGACGCTCCACAAACAAGGGCGCCGTCGTTATGGCGGGTTTGCAAAGCGACACGTTTCTCTTGTTTATCCGAGTCGATGAGTATGACGGGAGCCCGAGGACAGGGCAGCCGCTCACGGTCGACGGCCAGAAGCTCTATGTGCATAGCTCCATTGTTTATGACGGCGTATTCGAGATAATATTGAGGGGAGGCGCGCTCAGATGATATCGTTGAATTTGGCGGTCAGCGACGCCCAATTCAGGCTGTTGCGCAACGCGCTCCAGCGTCTCCCCGGCGCCGCGGAGAAAGCTCTCGTCCGGGCCGTCAATCGCGCGGTCGAGGGCGCGCGGACGGACGCGATACGGGCCGTCTGCAAGGAGTATGTCATCAAGCCGGCCGACGTGAGGAAAACAATTCACATTGTCAGGGCGAAGCCTGATAATCCCGAAGCCCAGGTCATATCTACGGGCAGGCCGATACCGCTGATAAAGTTCAGGATTCTGCCCAAAAATCCGCCCGCGCGTGGAACTTCAGTCAAAAACAGGAAGACGGTCATCGCCGGAGTCAAGTTCAATACCGCGACGGCCGCGCCTCACTCTTTCATAGCGAGGATGAAGAACGGCCATGTCGGGGTGTATTCGCGCCCGCCCGGCGTTGGCCGGAACCCTATCGAACAGCGCTATGGTCCATCGGTTCCGCAGATGATAGGCAGCCAGACCGTTCTGGAGTACATCGAGACGCAGGCTCACGAGCGTCTCGACAAGGAACTTGGGCATCAGGTCAAATATCTATTGGGAGGCGGAAAATGATACCTCTTTTTACATGCGACGCAATCGAGCGGTTTTTGAGGGAACATCTCGGTAAAGTCGAATTCCTGAAGCCGGGCGGCGGCGAAGGGAATATTAAGTTCTTCCAGATGAATCTTCCCCAGCCCGGCGCTCAACTACTCAGGCCGCGAGAAGAGGACGAGGATGGCAATGAGACCGCGCTGCGCGACACGGATGACGATATGCCTCTCGAAGACGGAGGATACACGCGCAACGAGGCGCGCGCGATATTCCCGGCTGTCGTGATAAGGCCCGTCAAATTTACAGGCGGCTCTGAGACCAGTTTTTGGGGAACGCTGACCGTTGTTCTTACGTTCGCCGCCTTCGACGAATCGGACGAATGCGCGGAAGGAGTTAAACAGATACTCAATATCGCCGAGCGGTGCCGTCAGTTTTTCGAGCGGTTCAGAATTTTGGAATCCCGCTACAAACTAAGCCTGCCTCTCACATATGAGCTGTATGACGAATCGGTGCGTCCCTTCTGGTTTGGCGAGATGGTGACGGAATGGAATATCCCCCTCCAGGCGCTGGAAATAGGAACCGAGCCCGGCGCATACGGAAAATTGGAATGAAAATTGAGGTGAGGAAAAATGTCAAAGTATAAAAATCCGGCGACGCTCCCCGAACCCGGGACCGAACCGCTGGTATACTGCGGCCCGTCGCTGCCCGGCGCCCGGCTGGTGACAATGTCTGTTTTCAAGGGCGGGCTGCCGCCTCGCGTGACGGCGCTGATTGAAGGGAAACCGGAGATCGGGCGAATGATCGTTCCCGCGTCCAGGGTGCACGAAACGCGAAGCAGAGCCTCTATTCAGGGGACGGAAGAAAACCGCCTGTATCAAGCGATACTGACAACAAGGGGGGAGACTGCAAATGGCGTATAGACACGGAGTATATATTTCCGAAAAGCCGACGTCGCTAATATCTCCCGTGACGAGCGACTCGGCTATTCCCGTTTTTGTGGGCACGGCGCCTCTGCATCTGTCGGAGACGGGCCTGGAGAATCTCGACAAGAAAGTGAACAGCCCGATCCTCGCGTATCTCTACGAGGAGGCAGTTTCAAAGCTCGGCTTCGTCCGCGACAGCAAGAGGTGGAAGGATTACACCCTATCGGAGTGCGTGTATTCCCAGTTCGCGCTCTATGCCGTAGCTCCGGCAATCTTCATCAACGTGCTGGATCCGGATGTTCATAAAAAATCGATTGCGGGCGCCGCTTATGAAGTAAGCGACAAACAGGCCCGCCTGGGAGACGACGTCATTCTCGACTCCGTCGTGGTGAGTGTGACGGATGGCGGGGATGCTCTTGTCGCCGGAACCGATTACTCGCTCGGCTGGAACAAAGACGGCGCCGCGATGCTGAATGTCCTCGACGGCGGAATCCTCGACGGGGCGGCGTCCGCATGGGCGTCGTTCGACGTCATAGACCCAGCGGCGGTAACGCCGGCCGATATCATAGGCGGGTATAACGTCGCCACGAAGAAATACGAGGGGCTGGAGCTCATCAATTCCATCTTCAACAAGTTCCGGCTCGTGATCGGAGAGGTCGTCGTTCCGAGGTTCAGCGAGGATCCGTCCGTGGCGGCCATCATGTACGCGAAGGCCGACGCGGTCAGCGGGGTCTTCAAGGCCATGGCTCATGTCGACATACCTTGCGGCGCGAATGGAGTCAAAGACTACACGGAGGTTCCGGAGTGGAAAAACGATAAAAACTACGTCTACGAGAAGGAGATAGCGTTCTGGCCGCAGGTAAGGCTGGGCGAGGATCAGTTTCATTTGTCAGTTCAGTGCGCCGGGCTGGCGGGCAAGGTCGACAGCGCCAACAGCGGAGTTCCCGTCGAGGCATTCTCCAATAAAAATCTCCAGATGGATTCGCTCGTGCTCGAAGACGGCACGGAGGTCGACCTCGACCTCTTCACTCAGGCGAACTATCTCAACGGAGAGGGCATAACGACCGCCGTCAACTTCATTGGCGGGTGGCGCGCGTGGGGCGTACAGACCGCGGCGTATCCGGCCAACTCGGACGTAAAGGATTCAATGATTCCGGTGCGGCGGATGTTCAACTGGATAGGGAACTCGCTCATTCTCACTTACTTCCAAAAGGTCGATAAACCGCTGCTGAAACGCAACATAGAAACAGTGATCGACAGCGCGAACGTCTGGCTCAACGGGCTTGCGGCCCGTGAATTCCTGATAGGGCATCCTCATGTGGAGTTCTCGTCGGACGACAACCCGACCACGGATCTCATGGCGGGTATCGTGCGTTTTCATGTCTACGCAACGCCGCCTTCGGCGATGAAAGAGATCGAATTCATACTCGAATACGATGTCGCGCAGCTTGCGACTCTGTTTGAGACGGAATAGGAGGCGGTTTTGATGATACCGACACAGAATATTAATTTCACCATATACGGCAGTCAAAGCCAAGAGCTAATCGGCGTCGCCGAAGGAACGCTTCCTAATTTCGAGGCGATGACCGAAACGATAAGCGGCGCGGGTTTGGCGGGCGAGATAGACGTGCCGGTGCTCGGACACTTTGGCTCGATGACTGTCGAGCTCAATTGGCGAACGATGACTGAGGCCGCCGCCGAGCTGAACCAGCAGAAATCTCACCAGCTCGACATGAGGGCGTCGATAGAGGTGTACGACGAAAAGACCGGGAATATACGCACCGTTCCAATGAAAGTCGTGGTCATCTCTGTGCCCAAGAGCCTCAATCTGGGAAACCTCAATGTTGGCGCCGGTTCCGACAGCTCCTCGGAGCTCGAGGTCGTCTACATCAAAATCTGGTACGACGGCAAAGAGGTCATAGAACTGGACAAGTTCAACTACATTTACCGGGTGAACGGCGTCGATTATCTCGAATCGGTGCGCCGCGATCTCGGCAAGGTATAGGAAGGAGGGGTTTTCATGTACGTTAAATTCAAGGAACCATTCAGGTTTGAAGATACGGATCACGAGGGGGTCGATCTCGATCTGGACGGGCTCACCGGAGACGTGCTCGAAAAAGCTCAGGAGATCATATTCGCGTCGGGCAAACCGGTGCGGGGTATGGCGGAGCTCTCGAAAGCTTACTGCTCTCAGGTCGCGGCGTTCGCCTCGAAAAAACCCGTCGAGCTCATCCGGGCTCTTCCGGCTGGAGATTACAACACGATCATCGTGAGGGTGCAGGATTTTTTGTTGGATGGGGTTTTAGAAGCTCAGAAGACGCAGTGACGACGCTGCGCGAAATATCCCTCTTTTGCTCCGAGTCGTGGACTCACACGCCGGTCTCGCACTGGATGTCGATGCCGATTACGCGGCTTCATGCGTGGCATAAGATCATCGCTGGACGCAACAAGAAGAGGGCGAAAAAATAAAGGCCCGTCGCGAGATGGGCCTTTAACCGAATATCATGTGGCAGACGACGTAACCAAACGCGCTCAAAACTAACGCGCTGAAGAGAATGGCAATCAGGCAAAGCCCCAGATGATACAAAATATCGATCGACAGCACAATCATCGCGCAAATGGTTTTTAGAAACTCCAGCGTCGATACTTGTGGCGCCTTGGGCTCGAATCTTTTAACGGAGCTATTTGTCACGATTAGTCGCCTCCTATCTCACAAAAAATTATATCACGCATAGATAAGGAAGTGAACCGTATGCCCGGCGATATGCAGATGTCAATTATCCTTGGCGCGGCTCTCGCCGGGTCTTTTAAGGAAACGTTGAGCGGGGCCGTTTCCTCCATGGGATTGCTTGAATCAAAGTTGTCGAAACTGGGAGAGAATCAAAAGAGCCTCGACAGGTTCGGCAAATTGCAGGATACCATGGGGAAAACGGCGGAAAAATTCAACGCCGCCCGAGGCCGCGCTCGCGAACTCGGGAATCAAATGGCGGCGACAGAGAATCCATCGGAGCGGTTGGCGCAACAGTTTTCAAAGGCCCACGCGGAAGCGGACAGGCTGCAAAATAAACTGATGGGAGAACGCCGCGAGCTCGGGTCGCTTCGCGGAGCGCTCTCTGACGCCGGCATAAACACGAGAAACTTCTCGGAGGAACAATCCAAACTCGCGAAGAACACCGAAAAATTACAGCAAGCGCAGGACAAAGTAGCGCGAGCTCAAAGCGCGGTGGACTCCACGAAAAGCCGGTTGTCGAATATGAAGGGCGACATTGTAGCCTCGGCTGGGATATTCCTCGCCCTGCAAGCCCCCATAAAAGCCGCGGCCAATTTCGAGCAGGCCATGGCGAGAGTCGGCGCGGTTTCCGGAACAACGGGCGAGGATTTCGCGAAATTATCCGGACAAGCCCGTCAGTTGGGGCGCGATACTCAATTTACGGCCACCCAGGCGGCGAACAGCCAGGAGATGTTGGCGCGAGCGGGGTTCAAAACAGAGGAGATACTTCAAACGATGCCCGCCTTGCTCAATATGGCGGCGGCAGAGGGTATGGATCTCGCGGCCGCCGCGGATATCGCGTCGAGCTCCCTGCGAGGATATCAGCTCGCCGCCGATCAGTCGGGCAGGGTGTCCGATGTGCTGGCAAAGGCGTCAGCCGCGAGCAACACCGGCATATCCGAGATCGGCGAATCCATGAAGATGGTGGCGCCCATCGCGGCCGGTTTGAAGATACCGTTCGAGGAAACGTCCGCCATGATAGGCATTATGGCCAACGCCGGAATAAAAGGCTCCGAAGCCGGCACGGCGCTCCGAGCCGCATTGCTCAGGCTGTCCAAGGCGCCCAAGCAGACCTACGCGGCGCTTGAAAAACTCGGGGTCGCGACGAGGGACGCCAACGGCAATCTTCGCACCATGCCCAGCTTGATGGGGGCGCTCGGAGACAAGATGTCCAAGATGGGCGAGGCCGACAAGATGGGCGAGCTCGCCAAGATATTCGGCACCGAAGCCACGTCCGGAATGCTCGCCATCATGGAGGCGGCCAAGTCCGGAGGGCTCAAGGATCTGACGGGCGAGCTTCAAAACGCGGGGGGCGCCGCCGCCAAGATGGCCGAGCGTATGAACGAAACGGCACAGGGGGCACTGAAGCGCCTGGGGGCATCTACGGAGGATCTTATGATTAACATCGGCGATATTTTTTTGCCGGGGTTCGCCAGCGGCGCGGAGACTCTCGCTAAATTTACGGGCAAGGTCTCAGATTTAACTCAAAAATTCCCCACGCTGACCAAAATGGTTCTCGGCAGCGTGGCCGCTTTCGGATCGTACAAAGTCGTAAGCACGGGCGTCGGCATTTTGAAGTCGGTCGTAAAATTGCCGTTTCAGGAAGCGGCACTTCATCTTTCGAAACTGAACGCGGCATATATAGCGGCGGATGGCAGCCTTGTCACCATGATAAAGGGCACAAAGCTCTATACTGCCGCGCAATCGATTTGTAACGCCGTCGCGGCCGCGAATCCCATACTGCTCGTAGTGTTGGCGGTAACGGCGCTCGCGGGGGCGTTTATGTGGGCGTACCATGAATGCGACTGGTTCAGGGAGGGCGTGGATACCGCGCTTACATACATAAAGGACGGCGCCGCGGTTTGGTCCGAAAAAATATCCGACGCTATCGGCTGGGTTGGCGAAAAATGGGATTCGCTGGTCGGGCTGTTTAGCGCGGGAGGAGAATCGCTCCGCGGCATCATCGCAAGCATAAAAGAAAAGTTCACGGCGGGATTCGATAAGATAAACGACCTGATTGAATCCGTCGGTAAAAAATGGGAAAGCTTCAAAGCCGCGCTGGGAATCGCTCCCAAAATACCAGAACCGGAGGTCGTCACGGCAAAGGCGTCCGCAAGAGGCGCCGGCCTGGGCAAAAGCAAGGTGGCTGCCATAGAGGAGCACGCGGCGGGGGGTATTTTCACAAAACCTCACTTTGGGCTCGTCGCGGAGGCCGGCATCACTGAATCGGTCATACCGCACAACTCCGGCGGCGAGCGCATCTGGCAGGCCACAGGAGAACAAGCCGGTTTTTCGATGGGCGGAGGTTCCGCGTTCAGCCCGACGTTTCATATCAACGTTACCGCTGGCGGCGACTCAAACGGAGGAGAGATAGGCCGTCAGATAATGCGCGAAATAGAAACCGCTTTCCCGAGGCTTATAAAACGGTATACGGAGCAGCGCGAAAGGCTGGCGTACTGATATGCGGACGTACAGAACCCAGCAGGGCGACCTGTGGGATGTCATAGCGTACCGGATGTACCCCGACGTCGGGCGCGAGATGTGCATGTCCGCGCTGATTCAGGCAAATGAACAGCACAGAAACATCGCGATTTTCCCTGCCGGGATAGAGCTCTCGGTTCCGGATATCGATATACCGGCAGTCTCGGGCCTTCCTCCGTGGAAACGCAGTCAGGCGCGATCATGACGCGGGAGGGGTGATTCTATGGATGAAACCGGTAAATACGATCCGCGCCAGACGCGAATCGAACTCATTTATGAAGGCGCTGACATCTCGAAGGACATCGCCCCTTTTCTCCTGTCGTTCAACTATGACGATAAATCGAGCGGAGAATCTGACGATCTGCAAATAACGCTCGAAGACCGCGACGGACTTTGGCGCGACCCCTGGTATCCATCGAAGGGCGAGCGGATAACCGCGTCGATAATCACGGCCAACTGGAAAAACCCGGGCGAGCATTTGTCTCTGTATTGCGGATCCTTCGAGATAGACGAGGTCGAAATATCCGAGCCGCCCATGACGGTGAACATCAAAGCGGTTTCCGCGCCGAGGAGCACGTCCATGCGCGGAGAGACGAAGAGCCGGAACTGGGACGGTTACAAGCTGTCGGGCATAGCGAATGATGTGGCGCACAGCGCGGGTATGAACCTCGAATATCTCGCGTCCTCCAATCCGCTCTACGACACACGAAGCCAGGCGTCCATATCGGATATGAAGTTTCTCATGAAGCTCTGCACGGATGCGGGCCTGGCCCTCAAGGTGACCGACTCCAAAATAGTGATATTTGACGAGGCGGAATTTGAGGGCATGGATCCGGTAATGGTCCTTGCGCGAGGAGACGGCCGGATCGTCAGCATGAATATCAAGACGAAAATGGCCGGAACCTATAAGGCCGCCGAGGTTCAGTACAGCGACACCGAGGCGGATGAAACGCATTTCGGCGTGTACGCGGAGGATGGCATAGAGGAAAGCGAGCAGGTACTGCGGATAAATCAGCGGGTGAAAAGCCGCAAAGAGGCCGACGAACTGGCGCAAAGCAAATTACACGAGGCCAACAAAAACGAAACGACCGGGTCATTCAACCTTCAGGGCGAGCTCGGGCTGGCCGCCGGATCAAATATCGAAATCATCGGCTGGGGCAAATTCGACGGGATATATTTCATCGAGAGCGCGAAACACTCATACGGCGGAAGCGGCTACACAACGAGCATAAGCATCCGCGAAGGCGGCCCGTCAAAAAAGAAAAAGAAGGAAAAAAAGAAGAGCGGCGGAACGCCGGCCGGGGGAAAAGTCGCAAGCGAAGAGTTCCCCGTGTACCAGTGAGGAGGTGATTGAATGGATATCAACGGCACTCACGAATCGCTCCCGTTGAGAGACGGTCACGTAAGCTCATACGACCCCGTCACGCATACGGCCAGAATAGTTTTCCCGGATCATGACGACACAGTCTCGTATCCGTTCCCGGTTCTGCTGCCGAACACGCTCAACAACAGGGATGAGATACACCTCGACATCGGGGAACATGTCATGTGTCTGTGTATGGGGAACGGCGTCGAAAGCGGCATAGTCCTCGGTTGCGTCTACGATAAGAAAAACCCTCCGACGGTCGGGAATCGGGATCGCCGGGTGACGATCTTCGAGGATGGGACGCATGTTTTTTGTGACCGCAAAGAGCATATTTTCCAGATAAAAGACTCTTACGGCTCGTTCATCTTGATGAAAGACGGGGACATAATTCTCCAATCATCAAATTATATACAGCTAAACCCCGGAGACGCTCCGGAGACAATAGGAGGCCACCTCGCGGCGCAATTCGATTAAAAACAAAATACCTCGACAGGAGTGATGGCAATGGGATCACCAGCGGCAAGACTGGGTGATATATGTACGGGACACGGATGCTGGCCGCCGCGCCCCAACGATCAGGCGAGCCCGAACGTCTTCGTCAATGGCCGGGGCTGGCACCGTCAGGGCGATCACTGGGAGACGCACTGCTGTCCTCCCTGCCACGACTCGACGCTTGCGTCGGGAAGCCCGACCGTCTTTGTGAACGGCAAGGAAGCGGGGCGCGTTGGCGATCCCGTTGCCTGCGGCAGCCTTGTCGCGTCCGGCTCGCCTAACGTTTTTTGCGGCCCGTAAATAGGTTGGAGGGAAAAACAACATGAAAATCGGGGCTTTCGGGGACATTGTTTTCGAGGTCTCCGACGAGGTTGTCAGGACTTTCAAGGAATTCCAGAAATCAACGCCTTCGCGATGGGCTGTGCATGGCGTCATGGGCGGCTATCCAAAAGCCGAGTTTATCGGTCCCGGCCAAAAATCCATAACCCTGCCAGTGACGCTCAACGCCCTTTTCCTCGGCGGTCGCACCATCGAAGAAGAGGTGGAGCTCCTGGAGGAGATGGCCGATTCCGGGCAGGTCTCGACGCTCGTGATAGCCGAACGGATTTGCGGTAAATATTATCTCGACGACGTGAGCCAGACCACCTCTCACTTTGGCGGCAAGGGCGAGGCTACGGTATGCGAGATAACCCTGAGCCTCAAGCACTATGCCGAGGATGTGGCGCTGCCATGATATATGAAATATCGACCGATCCTGGCCGCGCGATAAATTTCGCTCCGGGCGCCGCGGAGGAAATACTGCAAAATGTCAGGACACTGCTTGCCACGACAAAGTACACCGTTCCGCTCGACCGAGCGCTCGGCATCGACGCCGCGTTCCTCGACCGCGCCGCGCCGGACGCGATGGCGCGTCTCCGCGTCGTCATTTCCGAGGAAATCGCGAGATCGGAGCCGCGCGCGAAGGTGAGGGTCGTCGAGTTTAAAAAACGCGAGGACGAAGCGGGGGGCGGGTTTTTCTACCCGATTCTTCAAGTTGAAATCAATGAAAAATGATATAGGAGGCGAGCGCCCTGAATCTTTTTGGTCTGCCCGATATCGTATTTGCCGAACGAGACACGGAGACAATATCCCGCGCGATCATCTCCGGATATGAAACCGCGTACAGGGAGGCGACGAGCGAAACTATCACGCTGTACCCCGGAGACCCCCGGCGGCTTTTCCTGCTCTCGATCGCGGATATAATCGTTCTCCAGCGCAACATTATCGATTACGCGGGCAAACAGAACCTGCTCGCGTACGCGGATGGCGCATTTCTGGATCACCTTGGAAAGCTCGTCGGCGTCTCCCGCCTTCCAGCTCAAAACGCGCGCGCGACAATTCGGTTCACGCTCTCGGCTGTTCAGCCGGAAGTGACCATCATACGTTCCGGCATAAGGGTGACGCCCGGAAGCGGCGACGTCTATTTCGTGACATCGGGCAGCCTGGAAATTCCATCGGGGGAAATGAGCGGAGATGTCACGGCGGTGGCGGCTGTTTCAGGCGTCGAGGCCAACGGGTTTCTCCCCGGCCAGATAAAATGTCTGGTCGATCCCCTTCCCTGGATACAGTCGGTCATCAACATCACAACCTCGGAGGGCGGCGCCGACGTCGAGGGCGACGAAAATTTACGCGAACGCATCCAGCTTGCGCCGGAAAGTTTCAGCAACGCCGGTTCGCGGGGCGCGTATATCTTCTGGGCTCGCTCCGCCTCTCAGCTTATCGCGGACGTCGCGGTAGACAGCCCCGCTCCGGGAGTCGTGGATATATATCCTCTGCTTTACGGCGGAGTTATTCCGGAACAGGAGATATTGGATCTCGTTCTCGATACTTGCTCCGCGGATACCGTGCGGCCCATGACCGACCTCGTTCACGCCTATGCCCCGCATACTGTCGCATATGACCTCGACGTCGCCTGGTTTCTGGAGCGCAAAAACGCGACGATGGCGACGAGCATATCTGCCGCCGTAGCCAAAGCCGCCAACGACTGGATGATCTGGCAGAGATCGAAACTGGGGCGCGATATCAACCCTTCAGAGCTCATCGCGCGCATGATGCAGGCCGGGGCGAGGCGGGTAATCGTAAATCTTCCCGTATTTACCGTGCTCGATTTCAACATGATCGGCGTCGCTTCATCCGCGGCTGTGAATTATGGAGGTATAGAGGATGGCTAAAGATATTTATGGCCTGTCCCTGCGGGATATAGTCCCTTCCTCCATAGCGGACGACCCGCAGGTGAGGGCCATCATCGACGCATTGGATCCGGAACTCAAAAGCGTCTCCTTCGACACAAGGGAGGCGCTGATTTATTCGCGCATCGACGAACTGCCGGAGTCGGCAATAGACCTTTTGGCGTGGCAGTTTCACGTCGATTTCTACGAGCCCGGATACACATCTCTCGACGTAAAGAGAGGCCTGGTAAAAACCTCGATCCTCGTGCACAAGCGCAAGGGAACACAGTGGGCGGTGCAGGAACTGTGCGATATTGTTTTCGGCGACACGCGGGTTTCCCCGTGGTTCGAGTACGGAGGCGAGCCATACCACTTCAACATTTCCATCGACGCGACTCTGCCGACGCGGGAAGCGTGGGAGAAGTTTTTCCTCGCGCTCGAGGTGACCAAATCAGTCCGCGATTGGCTCGACGCGGTAGAAATAAGGCGCGAGGCGACGGCGGAATTGTTCTACGGGCT
Organism: Synergistaceae bacterium; assembly: GCA_031289955.1. Lineage (GTDB taxonomy): Bacteria > Synergistota > Synergistia > Synergistales > Synergistaceae > JAIRKI01. The sequence goes on along the minus strand of JAITOL010000176.1, from coordinate 2,719 downwards.
CGGAAGCCATACGTCAGGGACGGTGGTTATGGGGCTGGGACATCCGGAGGACAGCTTTTTACCTCTTTTCGCCGGCATAGGTGTCGTTATCACAGGGACTATAGATATTTTCAAATAATGAGGAGGTGATGTTGGATGGGTAATTTGAGCGCGCCCGTCATCACAAGGGCGGGGCGGCGTGTGCTGGCACAAGCTCAAACGGGGTTGCCGCTGCACTTTACCCGCGTAGCCGTCGGGGACGGCGAACTGCCGGATGGAGCGAACATCGACGACATAGAGGCGTTATCCCACTATGTGATGGATCTGCCGATCAACAGCAACACGATCATCGGGGACGGCACGACAAAGCTGGAGGCGGTGCTTCGGAACATATATCTCGCCGAATTATTCGAGTTTCGCGAAATAGCGATATTCGCGAACGATAATGACTCCGGCGCCGATATCCTCTACGCATACTCCAACTCCGGAGATTCGCCGGCGGCGTATATCCCCGCAGGCAACGGACCAAACGCGATCAACCTGAGGATTGGGCTGATCACAGTCATCAAGCAGGCCGCGAATGTAATAGTCGACGTCACGGACGGCTGGGGATATGTGACGCATGAAGAATGGGACGAGTTCGCGTTGAACCTCTATGGGCCATATGTCAAACCTCCGGCCGCGCTGTGGACCGCCGATGATTCCAGCCCGAACACCCTGAGGAGGATGCCGTTCGGCGATATCGTGGAGTTGATGTTTGCGCATACGGCGCCCGACGGTGAATCCGTACTCCTCGGGTACAACCCCGTGATGAAATCGCTTTTCGGATACCCAATGGACTTAATCGTCACCAAATCCGGAAGTCTTTTTGGCGGCGACCCCACTATGCAAGTTGAAGATTACATCCATGGAGAGTTGTTCGGAGGCGACCCGACGATGGCGGTCGACGACTATCCAGACGGTAATTTGTCGGGCGGCGACCCGTATGCGCAAGGATAGAAGGAGGTGAAATCTCATGTCTGACGAGATCAGGATAATTCAAATAAACCAAGGGACCACCGCGCAATGGAATGAAGCGGCGCGGGTTCTCAAAGCGGGTGAGTTTGGATATGACACGACGCTGAAAATAGTAAAAATAGGGGACGGCGCGGCAAATTTTAACGCGCTGCCGACTTTCCTGAACGGCGTCAACGCGATGAATTTTATCGACGCGGCGACGACCACGACCGCCGGGAAAATAGCCATTGCGACGGACGCGGAAGTTACGGCAGGGACGATCACGACAAAAGCGGTCACGCCCAAACAGCTCGCGTTAAAGGTCGATAAAGTCACGGGCAAAGGCTTGTCGACTAACGATTACACGACCGCCGAAAAGACGAAGCTGGCCGGGCTGGAAAGCTCGCATTTTAAGGGCGAATTCACGACGATAGCCGCGCTCAACGCGATAACCGGAGCATTGGGCGACTATGCCTATGTGGACGCGGGCTCGGGGGCGGATGTCACCTCGTATGTTTGGGACAGCTCCAACAGCAAGTGGGTCGAGCAGAAGGGCGTAACGACGGCGGAGACGCCCGCGTCGATCAAGACGAAGTACGAGTCGAACGCGGACACGAACGCGTTTACGGACGCGCTGCAAACGAAGCTGAACGGGATAGCGGCGGGCGCTCAGGTGAACGCGGTTACAAGCGTCGCGGCCAGAACGGGCGCGGTCGTCCTGGCCAAAGCTGACGTTGGGCTGGGCAGCGTGGACAATACCGCCGACTCCGCGAAGAGCGTCGCGAGCGCGGCGACATTGACGACAGCGCGGACGATAGCCGCAAGCGGCGGAGTTACCGCGGCGGCTGTATCGTTTGACGGTTCGGCAAACATCACGCTCGCGACCGTGGCCGCCGGGGGCACTCCGTCGACGCAGGCTTTTGGAGATGCGGCGGCGGCTGGATCGGCGTCGACAGCGGCAAAGTCGGATCACAAACACGCTATGCCGGCCACCCCGACTACGGTTACGGGCAACGCCGGGACAGCCACAAAACTCGCCACATCTCGCACAATCGGAATATCCGGAGGGGCGACGGGCACGGCCACAGGGTTCGACGGGTCGGCGGCTATAACGATCCCGGTGACGGAGCTCGACGCCACGAAACTCTCCGGGAGGGCGTCGCTGGACAATCTGCCCACGACGACCACGGCGAACCGTGTGCTGAAAGTTGGGACGGCAAGCGCGAGCCCGGCGTATTCGCAGGTGACGCTGACAACCGACGTAACGGGCGTTCTGCCCCTCGCGAACGGAGGCACGAACAACACGACGGGCCTGGCCGCGTCCGCGACGAAACTCGCCACGACGAGAGCGATAACGCTCTCGGGAGCGGTCAAAGGGACCGCGAATTTTGACGGCTCGGCGGCGATAACGATAGCCACCACGCCGACAGGCGGCACGCTCAGCGGCGGCAACCCCACCATGACCGAAGCGCAATACACAGTGAATTAGGAGGGTTAATACAATGGCTGACGAAACAAAAATAATCCAGGTAAATAAAGGTACAACGGATCAATGGGCTAATGCCGTGCGTCCACTGAAAAGCGGCGAATTTGGATATGACATCACAAATAAAGAGGTGAAAGTCGGGGACGGCGCTACATCTTTTCCTAACCTCAAGGCATTGGTGACGGGCGACAACATCCTGGTGAACTTGCCCTTCGCCTCGGATGTCGATATCGCGGCGGGGACGGCGACGGACAAAAT
>JAITOL010000062.1 GCA_031289955.1 Synergistaceae bacterium | reverse complement strand
GCGTCGGCTATCCTGGCCGAGGTCATGTTCGAGGGCGGCAAGCACGTGCAGGCGTTTCCGGAGTACGGCGCGGAGCGTCAGGGAGCGCCGATAAGGGCGTACAACAGAATTTCGAGCCGGCCGATCCGCCGCCGCTGCGGAGTGCAGAACCCCGACGTCGTCGTGGTCGTCGATCCCACGATGGTCGAGAGCGCCAATCCATGCGAGGGCTGCGGGGGCGACGCCATATATCTCGTCAACACCCCCGAGGACGCGCTGATGCTTCGCGAGCGGCTGGGCCTCGCCGACGGGGCTACTGTGCTCGCCGTCGACGCCACGAAGATAACGCTCGAGGAACTTGGGCAGAACAGGCCGAACGCCCCGCTGCTCGGCGCTCTCTCTCACGTCTTCAGCGACGTATCCGTCGACGCGTTCGCCGATCACTTCATCAAAAAGATGAAATCCCTCTCGCCGAAGGCCCTCGAAGCGAACAGGCGCGCCATCCTGCGGGGCCGCGAGGAGGCCGTCGTAGCATGAGCGGTTCCGGCTTGCTGAAATGCTGGCAGGACGTGCCTCCGGGCACCGTCACGTTCGGGGCGACTTCCCGCGAGGTCGAGACCGGGCTCTGGCGCAGCATGCGTCCGGTATTGGACGCGGCGAAATGCGTCTCGTGCCTCAAGTGCTGGCTTCAATGTCCCGACGCTTCGATAACTACCGACTCGGACGCCCGAGTCACCGGCATTGATTTTTTCTTCTGCAAGGGCTGCGGCGTTTGCGCCAAGGTGTGCCCGGCCGGGGCTATATCGATGTGTCCGGAGTCCGATTTCCTGAGCGCTCCGGCGGAAGCGTCTCGCGGAGCGTCGCCGGGGAAGGCTGGTGAGCTCTTTGGAGCGTAACGACATGACGAGGCGGGAGATGACGAGCGGCAATCTGGCGTTCGCCGAGGCCATGCGCCAGATAAACCCCGACGTCGTCGCCGCGTATCCGATCACCCCTTCGACCGAGATACCGATGAAATTTGCGGAGTTCGTCGCCGACGGACGGGTGGACACGGAGTTCATCGCGGTCGAGAGCGAACATTCGGCCATAACGGCCTGCGTGGGGGCGTCCGTTTCCGGGGCGCGGGTGATGACGGCGTCGTCGGCAAATGGCGTGGCGCTCATGCACGAGATATTTCCCATCGCGGCCGCCTTCCGCGCGCCCATAGTGTTCGGCTTGGTCAACAGGAGCCTTGGCGCTCCGGTCAACATACACTGCGACCACTCGGACAGCATGCCGGAGCGCGATTCCGGATGGATTCAGATATACTGCGAGGACGCTCAGGAGGTGTACGACACTGTGATACTCTCCGTTCGCCTGGCGGAGCATCCCGATGTGAGAACCCCCGTTTTCATCTGTCAGGACGGATTTATCACGAGTCATTGTTACGAACCGGTTGAATTTTTGTCCGACGAAGCCGCGCGCGGGTTTGCGGGGACGTACGAGAGGGCGTACCCATTGCTCGACGTGGATAACCCCGTTTCCTACGGCTCATTCGTCATGTCCGAGGATTATTTCGAGATAAAAAGAAACCAGATCGAGGGATTGAACAACGTTCCGCGCGTTTACGGGGAAACGATGCGCGAACTGGCGGCCCTCACAGGGCGGGAATACGGCGCCGTCGAGCGCTACATGACGGACGACGCCGATTATGTGGTCGTGGTCATGTCGTCGGCGACCGGGGTGGCGAAGGATGTCGTCGACTCGCTGAGGCGGGAAGGGGTGCGGGCGGGATGTCTGAGAGTCCGCGTGTTCCGTCCGTTCCCTGCGGACGAGGTAAGAGAAGCGCTCGAAGGAAAGCTCGGCGTGGCCGTGCTCGACAGAAGCGCCTCTCCCGGAGGCGTCGCGCCGCTTGCGGCGGAGGTGAAGTCCGCTCTTTACGATTGCGAGACGCGCGTTCCGGTGAAGGACTATATTTTCGGCCTCGGCGGCAGGGATTTTTTCCCGTCCGACGCGAGGCGAGTCTTCGACGACCTGTCGAGCGGTAATTTCGAGCCCGGAGTCCGGTACATAGGTCTCAGGGACAAATGCGCCGCGGCGGAGGAGTGTGTGATATGAGCGGGTTGAACATCAAAGAGATGACGAAGCGCGAGGGCCCGCTCTGCGAGGGGCATCGCATGTGTCCGGGGTGCGGGGCGCCGACGGCCGTCAGGCAGGCGTTCATGGGCATCGACGACCCGATTGTGGTCGTTGGCGCGACCGGGTGCATGGAGGTGTCGTCGACCGTGTATCCCTACAGCGCGTGGCGCGTCCCCTTTATGCACGTCGCCTTCGAGAACGCGGGAGCGGCGATATCCGGGATCGAGTCGGCGCACAAGGCCCTTCGCGGGCGAGGCATGTTCAGGGAAAATATAAAATTCGTGGCGTTCGGCGGAGACGGAGGCACGTACGATATCGGGCTCCAGGCGCTGTCGGGCGCGCTCGAGCGCGGTCATGACATAACGTATATCTGCTACAACAACCAGGGCTATATGAACACGGGAGCGCAGCGGAGCGGAGCGACGCCGAAATCAGCGTCGGCCACGACGTCGCCTGCCGGGCTCAAACTGCCGGGCAAGCTCCAGAGGCCGAAGAACCTCACGGAAATAGCCGAGGCTCACGATATTCCCTACGTGGCGCAGACGACGCTCCACAACCCCATGGATGTGATAACGAAGGTCAAGCGCGCCGTCGAGACGAAGGGCCCAGCCTTCGTCAACATACTCGTCCCCTGCCCGCTGTTCTGGAAGATAGACCCGGCGGACCAGGCGCAGGTTTGCAAACTCGCCGTCGACAGCAGGTTTTGGCCCGTGTATGAGGTCGCCGATGGCGAGTACAAGCTGTCGTACGAGCCCAAAAAGCATGTTCCCGTGGAGGATTTTCTGAAATCGCAGGGCCGCTACGCGCATCTTTTCAAACGCGACGCGGTTCGAACGGATCTGATAGAGTCCGCGCAGCGCGACGTCGACGCGCAATGGGAGAAATTGAAAATGAGGATACAATCGTCGCAAAGATGACAACGTCCCCTCCGGCTTTAAGCCGTCATTGCGAGGAGCCCCGAATTCTTCGGGACAGGTGGAGCGACGCGGCAATCTGGCTTTTGGGTCTTGGTTCTGACCTTTTGGTTTACATCGCGTCAGTGGTACAAGATTGCCGCAGCCATGAAGAAGAAACGGCCTCGCAAAGACGGCGGATTCAATCCCACTTGAAAGCGACATGGTTTTGAAAAATAATTTTACGAATTTCCGTTCGGTATTGTATTATAGACACACTACCGACGGAGGATTTGCTGGATTGACTGATTTTGGCGAGAAAAATTTTTTGCGGGATAACGTTCGTTTTGAAGCAGGCGGGGAGCGAGTTGCGCTGCGCGTGTCTTTCTCCACTATGGCCGTCAACGCGCTGCTCGCTGTCTTTAAGCTTTTCGCGGGGATATACGCGCACTCGGGGGCTATGGTTTCCGACGCCGCACATTCGGCGTCGGACGTTCTGAGCACCGTTGTGGTGATAATCGGCGTTCGCGTTTCCGGGCAGGCGCCCGACGAAAACCATCAGTACGGGCACGAACGCTTCGAGAGCGTCGCCGCGCTTTTGTTGTCCGTCATGCTCGCTCTCGTCGGGCTCGGAATCGGCGTCCTCGGGACGCGGAAAGTCCTCGGCGTGACGTCCGGCGAGCTTGCCGCTCCCGGCTTGATCGCTCTGTTCGCGGCCGCCGTCTCGATCGTGATCAAGGAGGCCATGTACTGGTACACCCGACACGCCGCCAAAAAGATACACTCCGGCGTTCTGATGGCCGACGCGTGGCATCACCGCTCGGACGCCATGTCATCAGTCGGCAGCTTTGTCGGCGTCCTCGGCGCGCGCATGGGATATCCGGTGCTCGACCCGGTGGTGAGCGTCGTCATCTGTTGTTTTATAGTCAAGGTCGCGGTCGATATATTCGTCGACGCGGTTCGAAAGATGACCGACGAGGCGTGCGACCCCGAGACCATCGACCGGATAGAGGCGCTCATATCTGCTCAGGAGGGAGTGCTCGGCCTCGACAGGCTTTACACGAGGCGTTTCGGCGAACGGATATTCGTCGACGTCGAGATCAGAGCCGACGGCGACCTGTCGCTCAGGGAGTCTCACGCGATAGCGGAACTGGTTCACGACCACATAGAAGAGGAATTTCCATCCGTAAAACACTGCATGGTACACGTAAATCCGTCCGACAGGAAACGTGATACAATTTCGATGTAGCGGTTCCTTAGAGCCCTATCCACTGGAGGAGTCATCTTGAGCGAGTCTGACGACGGCAGAATTATACGCAGCATCAAAAACAGCACGGCGCCTTTCGTTGCGCTGCTGTGTTTTTTCGTTATCCTGGGCGGGCGGATAATCTGGCCGCTCGCTCCCGCGCTGGCATGGGCGGCGGTGCTTTCTTTCTTCACATATCCGCTTTATCGCTTCATATACGCGCGAATCTTTCGTGGCAGGTGTTCCTATATCGCGTCCGCCGTCAACACGTTTTTGATCATCTTTCTGCTTGTCCTGCCGATGATCGGATTTGGCGGGACCGTCATCCGGGAGCTCGGCAGGTTTTACCAGTTCTTCGTGACGTGGTTTCCGACCGTGCGCGACAAGCCGTTGAGCGCCATAATCTCCCTGCCGCAGCTCGACTGGTTCCTGTCGCGTTATCCGGATTTCTTCGAACTGCCGATGTGGAGCGACCTCGCTTCGAACCTTCCCGGCATCATCACATCGTTTATGACGAATATGTCTCGCGAGCTCCTGGGCAACGCGTTTCATCTGGGGTTCAATCTGCTGGTGATAACTGTCGGGGTATTTTTCCTCACTCACGACGGCGAAAAATTCCTGAAGTTCGTCCGCGAGATACTGCCGCTCTCGACGACGGAAAAAGACGTGTTTTTCCTCCGCTCGAAGCAGATGCTTTACGCCATATTCTACGGAATCATAATGACGGCCGGTATTCAGGCCGCGCTCGGCGGGTTCGGATGGTGGTTTGTGGGGCTTCCCAATCCGGTGCTTTTCGGCCTGGTGATGTTCTTCCTCGCCATGCTGCCATTCGTTGGCACTCCGATGGTCATAGTGCCGGGGGTGATATACCTGTTCGTCACCGGCGACACAAAGAACGCCGTTATACTTCTCGCGTGGGGATTTCTCGTCGTCAGCTCGATCGACAACCTGCTTCGGCCGCTTTTCATCTACGAGGGCACAAAAGCCCATGTGCTGATGATCTTCACCGGCATACTGGGCGGCATATCGACGTGGGGCTTTTTGGGGCTCTTTATGGGTCCGCTCGTGCTCTCTGTGGCGTACTTCATGTTGAGGCTGTATCACACGGCCACGTTCACGCCGGACGCGCCGGAAGCCGCCGTCGCTCCGGACATGCCGGAAAAATAACCCGCCTGGCGGCGCCGGTGCGGTTAAGCGATTAAAAGACATCAACCCGCTGATTTTCAAATCCGCGGGTTGATGTCTTTGGTTATTGGTTAAATCCTCGTGAAATTGCCTATGGCTCTCTCTTATCTGTTGTTATACAGCCAGTAGTTCAGCACGCTGTCATTCGATGTGATCCTGCCGATAGGAGGAGATCCGTCGCCGCTTCCAAGCGTTTGCGAAAGGGCGTCGAGCCCCTCCACATCGTTGAGGGTTCCCTCGTCGTCCGTGTGCCTGCGTTTGCTCAGATCCGCGGCGTTCTTGTCCAAAACGTTGTACGTTATGAGCAGCGTCGCGATGTTACCCCTCTGCGACAGCGTAAAACCAATGAACTTGAGGCCGTCGAATTCCAGGAATTTCGTGGGTTCATCGTTGCCCCACATACCAGCCTTGCCGGTGTCCATCTCCACCGCGTACAGTCTGCTTATGCCTAAAACTTTGCCGCTATCGCAAAGCGAGGCGTTGTTGATATCCGTCTTTCTCTCCCTGAACGTGGCGACGTACAGGACGCCGCCGAACATCAGCGGCTGCGTGGTCACATACTCGGCGGCATAATCCGCGTTGCCGGCCTGAAGAGGGATATACCATCCTTCGTCCGGCGGAATTTTGTTGACATCTATTCCGTCGTTGGGCAGATCCCTGCTGAGCGAGGTCCAGATCGCCCGCGTCGACATCGTTCCTGTCTCCAGATTGGGCATTTTGAAGCTGAATATCATCTGTTCCTCGTTGGTCAGCCTTTCCCCGTTCCTGCCGCCGACGTCGGACGTTCCTCCGGCGATCCAGATCTGCGACATGCTGGCGTTGCGGGAAGCCGCGATCACGCCGCTCGGGATCGAATAGTTGGCGGTGGTCGGAGCGGCGGCCGCGCGGATCGACCCTATGGTGCGGATGTCGTATTCGTCCCAGGTTCTGTGCGCCTTGGAACCAGGCTCGACGAAGGAGACGTAGAAGATGCTCCCCCGGTTGTCCGCGGCGTAAACGCCATCGCTGATGTATTGGTTGTCCGTGGCCGTCTGGAATGAAGGCTCGGACACCATCATGCCCATATAAGGATCGTCGCCGTAAGTCTCGCTCCCAGACCTCCAGTTCGTGCTCACGGACGCGAGCGAACCGCTGTTGAACACGCGCGCGCCTCCGGCCGGCGGCTTCTGATCCACATGATAGGCAAGATCGGGATCGATGATGTACAGAGCGGCGCCCATCTTGCCGTTGTCCGAGGCGTCGAGTGAATTCTGCAAGCCCCCGGGAAGGGCTATTATATTCTGAAGCTTGTTTGTATCCTGGGTACGAGCCACGGCGAAATACGGTTTCGGGCTGTTGAAACCAAGCTGCTCGAAAGCGTGGGCTTCACGGTTTGTGTATAGATCCGTCCAGTACAAAGAATCCCTGTTGACGGTCGCCTGGCGCGGCGTCACCGAAGGAGCGCCCTGAAACTGCCACAGCGTTGTTAGGCTGCCGTCGGCGTTCTCCACGTTTTCCCTGTACCAGTAGAACTCGGGATCTTGAGGTTTGGTCACGTCCATGGCGTATATGCCGCCGCCTCCCCGGCCCAGCGTGCCTATCAGGAACGCCCGCCATTTTGTCGCGTCGTTGCCGGCGTGGCTTCCCAGATAGAAATAACGGGCCTGCAGCGGACCGTCGAGCACGAAGGACGGAATGGAGCTCATCGGGATGTCCTGACTGGTGACGGCCATATAGTCCTTGACGTCGACCCACCTGTATTTATTATCGGTTATCGTCGTCTTGAGGGAGAACAGCCGGCGCGGCAGCAGGGACGGAGGCGGCAGTATAGCGCGATCCTCCTGCATCGTCTGCGGGTTCACGACATGGAGGATACCGTCGTTCGTCTGAATGTAGAGCTTTGTCGGAAGCGAGGTGTTCGCGGCCGCGAACTCATTGTAAAGGGGGAGCGAATCCCCGACCTGCACCGGCGGCGGCCCCACCTTCGAGATGCCCGAGTTTCCCTGATCGGACAGCATCGAACGCCTGCTGTAATAGATATTATCTATGTAGGAGACGTCGAAACCGTAAAACCAGTCGATTATCGCCCTCGACGGATGAGTTTTGCCGGCGAAACTGCCGCCCGGAATGACGCTCATATCCATCGACGCCAATATCTCGTCCCCAAGGCCCATCTGATCCGCCAGAGGGTGCGGGGACGATTTGGAACCCGATCCCGAACCGGTATAGGCTATGGGCTGCAATCCGGACGCGCCCGCCCAGTATTGCAGGGTTCTCGATCCCGCGAGGGCGTCTCTCTTGCTCAGCAGCCTCTCGTTCGTGTCGCCGTCCCTTTTGGTCTTCATGACGCCGGTTTCCTTGTCCTTGGCCGTCACGTACTTTGTAAGCCCGCCCTCCCACTGGTCGAAGAAGTTGATGCGGTACGAACCGACGTAGAGGTTGAGCAGATCCTTGCCGATATCCTCCTCATCTATGACGTCCTCGCTGAAGATGTCGCCCTCGAGCATGGCGCCCTTCACCGGCTGTATGTCGTTGTTTATGATGACCATTATCTCGCGCAGCGCCTCCAGCAGCGCCGGCACATCTTTGGCGAAGTAAGCGTGAGCTGGCGAGGTTGTGTCGGTCGCCGCGTAACCCTGGCCCTCGCGGGCCATAGCGGTCAGGTTGTTTTTCAAAGCCACCACGGTCGGGCTTGTGTCGTCGGGGTCGACGAAGCCCACGACTATCGTCTTTATAGGCTGCGCCAGCCTCGCTCTCGTGAACATCCTATCGCCGTTCTCATAATACATTACCGTCACATCGTTGTCCCTGGTATATGTATATAAATTGTGGACGGCGGCGGACAGCGGATAATCCGCCGGGCTGTTGTCGCCCGCCGTGAACAATATCACGTAGTTCGGGTCGCAAACGTTGCGGATCGGAAACTGCTCGTCTATCATGTCGCCGAATTTCTCGCGTTCACCACCCGCGCCGAGGCTGACTCCGTCACCCGTCCCGAAGGTGCCCATATCCGGCGAAAAGAAGTCGAACACATTGCCCACGGCCTGGCCCGAACCGGGTTTGAAATAGAAATTATATATGTCTCCCGTCCCCGTGTTGTAAAAAATCTTCTCTTTCTTGGCGTAAGCGATCCCTCTGTTCGCGAGGTGCCACGCCCTGCTTTGGTTTGGGTACGTCCCGCCGGGCATCGGGAATATGGTCTGGGAGAGCGGAACCGGGCTCGACACCTTGAGTTCCGGATTTTTGTGGATGTCAAACTGACCGGCGTTCAGATGGTGCGCGGCGGCCCCATCGTTTGTGCCCGTATTCAGCTGGCCGGCCACATCCTCGACCCCGTCCATCCACAGCCTGAACCTCTCGAGCTGGGTCATATGCACGTTCTCGTCCTTCGTCGTCCAGGTGGTGTTGTAATCGGCTATCGGCACTCTCAGGAAAGCGCGGCGCTGATAATTCGGATCGCCGGCCGACGTAACTCCCCACGTGCCGCCCTGCATCCCGTGCGCCAGATCCATTCTGCCGCTATAAACCGTGTTGATGGCGTCGTTCAGGACGTAATAGGAGCCCTGAGGGAATGTGCCGGTTCCGGTGGAGTCTCTTCCCCAGGGATTGATCTTATAAACCATGTGGTTGATTGCGGTTCTGGCCAAAGTATTTTCGGGCGTGCTTGAGGTGAAAGTGCCATACCCCGCAGTGAAAGCGCACGTATACACCGTCGACATGCCGAACCTGATGTTCTCGAAGAGCAGTCTGTCCTCGAGGAGCCTCCACATGACGAGTTTCAGCTGATACATGCGGCTGTCGTTGGGGACGAGGTCGTCCGCTGTGAAGGTGGTAAGCCCGTGCCGCCAGTGCGCCGGGTTTTTAAACACCAGCATATACGGCAGCGCCGCGCCGCCCGCTACGGCATCCCTGAACGAGTGATCTTGGTTCCTAAAGGTGTCGGACAGATTGTGTCCGGCATGCTCGTAGGGGGAGTAGTATCTGAATCTGTTATCCGGGTTGTCTATATCGCCCACCAGATTGTTCGCCGTGTTGGTGTCGCGTCCGTAGTTGTTTAAATTGGTCACGGCGGCCGTATAGAAACTGTCGGCCGGCGGCACGGTGCCAACCCCGAACGTGACGTAGCGCATCATATCCAGGGCCTCTGCCCTAGTGTAGCCGAAATGGGCAAGCGTCTGGGCGTCGTTGATGTTGCCGATAGCGTCACCAACTACATACGGCATCTTACCCCGCGGCTCGATCATCATCGGATGGCTCGTGTCCAGGAAAAAGAGCACATTCGCCTTCTCCGCGCCCCTCCTGACGCTGTCGTCGTCGTCCAGCGCGATTTCGCTCTTACGGGGCGCCGGAACCGGGGGATCAAACCACGCGGCCAGGGCGCCGGAACGCTCCAGGATCAAAAACGTGAAAAACAAAGACAGGAGCGCCAGTGATATGTTAAGAAGATATTTACGCGCTCTTTTTCTCATTGCGCGTCATATCCCTTCATGAATCGCCGCGTCCGCCGTCATGGCATACGGAGGTTTGGCCTCGTCGGCGCTCGTCACGCCCTCGACAGGAGCGGCGTCTCGCGCAATGAACGCGTTCCCTGCCGAGGGGGCGGTCAATATCCCGGCCTCCACGCCTGTGGCTGCGAATTGCGTCAGGATAACAGCCAGAACCGCTATGGCGATGCCCGAGGCAAGCGCGTCAAACAAAAAGGCGCTCCAGCGTCCCTCTCGTGTCCGGTCGTTTTTGGCAATATTTTTTTCCATCATGTCAAACCCTCCTCAAGTTTTTACCATATCCAAATTCTCCATATCAACCGCGCGACGACGCCTTGCCGATCATCGCTAATTCGCCATCGCCAGTTAAATTAATCGCTATTAATTAAAGGCATTTTTACGCCTCCTCGTCGCCGATATCATTTTATATCTTTATTCACTATAATTCTAGTATTAATTAATATTTTGATGTATTTAAAAGTAACATAATATGCCGCATCAAAAAAGTTGTCACGGTTTATGGATTCAACGCGGACTTCACTCTGGGTATTGACAGAATTTGCGGACTATTTTACTATTTAAGGATTATATTTATTATAAACGAAGGAGATGAAGGAAAACATGGAACCTATAGCGGGACCAGCGTATGCGTACGCGATAGTCGCGTATCTTGTGATTATGTTGGCGGTGGGCGCCTACTTCGGCAGAAAGGTTCACGCCACGAAGGACGAATTTTTCCTCGCCGGTCGCGAGTTGCCGAGGATCGTCCTCGTTGGGACGCTTCTCGCGACCTGGTTTGGAGGCGGGACGGTCGTTGGCGGCGCTAATTTCGTCTACACCTACGGCCCGTGGGCCGGTTTTTTATTTTTCATCGGGGCGCCGGTCGGGGCTCTCATTCTAATATGGCTCGGGCCCAAGATAAGGGAGCTCGCGAAGTACACCGTTCCGGAGATACTGGAGCGCACGTATGGACCGACGACCAGGCTTTTCTCGACAATCTGCATCCTTCTCGCGTACACGGGCATAATTTCCTATAACTTCACCGGGGCGGCCTATGTGGTGAATATCGTCACCGGTTTCAGCCAGCAATATTCGGTGATCATCGCGGCTGTCCTGATGGTGTGCCTGGCGGTGATGGCCGGGATGAAATCAGTGGCCTGGACCGACGCACTGAGCGCGTTTCTGATATTCGTGGGGATGGGCCTCGGGCTCTACTTCGCGGCTTCCAGCGCCGGAGGTTATTCAAGCACGTATCAGGCGCTGACCGAGGCACAGCATACGGTCAGCGGAGGGCTCACCGGTCTTCAGCTCATAGGCTATGTCGCGCCCCTCGTGTTCCTCTACATAGGGGACCAAAACCAGATACAGCGGTACGGCTGCGCCAAAACCCCCGGAGAGGCCAGGAAATCGGCCATCACCCTTTTCTGGGGGATGCTCTGCGTGATATTTCTCGTCGTCTCCTACTGCGTCTTCGCGACGAAGCTGCTTCCCGGAATCAAGGGAGACACCGCCATCATGCGAGTGGCGGTTCAGCACGTGCCGTTCATATTCGGCGCGATGATACTCTGCGCGTGCGTGGCGTTCCTTGTGACGACGGGCGACTCTTACCTTCTGTCCACAGCGACCAACATAATGATCGACATAGTACAGAAGTACGTCAAGCCCGACATCACCGACAAGCAGCTCGTGTTCGGCACGCGCGTGGCTATAGTCGGCGTGGGGATATTTTCATACGTGATGGCCACATACCTGCCGGAAGTTCTCGCGATGCAGATGTACTCGTATTCGATATACGGGGCAGGCGTCACGATCCCGCTCCTTGGCGCGTTTCTGTGGAAGAAGGTCAGCCCGGCCGGCGGGCTGGGCTCCGTCATCACCGGGGCTGTAGCGATACTTGCGTGGGATATGTACCTCAAGCGGCCGATGGGGCTCAACGGAATAATAATAGCGGTTCCGGCGTCCGTCGTGGCTCTTGTGCTGTTCAGTCTGATATTCCCCTCAAAGAGGGCGGAGGCCTGAGCTTCAGGAGCAATGGCGCGGGCATAATAAAACACATAATGAAGGAGGGGTATGGATGTCGCTGGTCGTTTTCAAGGACGCTACGCTTCTCGACTGCACAGGGAGTGAACCGAGGTATCCCGCGACCGTAGTCGTCGAGGACAACATCATTCGCGAAGTCGGGGGCGCGGGAACGTCGGTTCCGGGAGGCGCCGAAGTGGTCGACTGCGGAGGCAGAACTCTGATGCCCGGCCTGATCGAGGGGCACATGCACCTCAATCTCTTCCAGGGCGACGCTTCGGAGCAGACCAGGCGCAACCTGCCCAGCATGATAGTGATAAAGTGTCTTCAGGTTATGGAGGACACACTGATGCAGGGATACACGTCGGCGCTCGACGCCGGCGGGGTGGACGCCGGGTTCAGGGACGCGCAGGCTCAGGGTCTGGTCAAGGGGCCGAGGATGCAGGTCTGCGGCCGCGCGCTCACTCAGTCTGGCGGTCACGCCGATTTGCGCCTGCCCACTGAAATAAATCCGCCGGTTCAGCACTATTTCGCCATCGGCGTCGTCGCCGATGGGGTGGACGCGGTTCGCAGGGCCGCGCGCGAAGAGCTGAGAATGGGCGCCGACTACGTTAAAATTATGGCGGCCGGTGGCTGCGCAAGCCCGTCCGACGAGCCGGACTCCGTCCAGTATAGTCTGGAGGAGATGAAGGCCGCGGTCGACGCCGCGGACTCCGTCGGTAAAATCTGCCTCGCTCACTGCTACTCGCCGAGATCGATGCAGCGTTGTGCCGAAGCCGGGGTCAAGCGTGTCGAGCACGGTAATTTCATGGATGAGGAGACGGCTCGGATACTTAAGAAACACGGGGTGATATACTGCCCAACCCTGGCGACTTACGACATAATGTCCCGCAGGGGCGCGGAGTTCGGAATACCCGACTATTTCCTGCGCAAGATGAAGGTGGCGAACGAAAAGTCCCTGGAAGCGCTGGCGATAGCGGTGAAAGCCGGCTTGGTCATAGGATCGGGTTCCGACATGGTAGGACCGGGCCAGCCGTTCAAGACGAACGAGTTGGAGCTCAAGAGCCGCGTAATGGGGGCGATGGGCGCCATTCTGTCAACCACGAAAGTCAACTCCGAGATAATGAGGATCGACGGGCGCGTGGGGACGGTCGAGGCCGGAAAACTGGCGGATCTTCTGCTGCTCGACGAAAACCCGGTCGAGAACATAGCGGTATTTCAGAATCGGGATAAAATACGAGTGATAATGCAGGACGGCAAATACATCAAAAAAACGATCTGATTTCACTTATTTCGCGCCTATAAACCGGGATATTTTTTCAAATATCCCGGTGTTGTCGAATTCGCCTGTGAAATCAGGGGACGACGCGCCGCCCGAGGCGGAGACCGGGACGTTTTTGCCGGTGTGATAATATGTCGTCCACGTTATGCCGGC
>JAITOL010000012.1 GCA_031289955.1 Synergistaceae bacterium | reverse complement strand
AAAATCCTGCAAAAAGCGGACGTGACATGGGACGACGTGGAAAATTTATGGAGGCGCGTCAGGCTCGATTCCTGGAAAAAACTCGATTACCTTCGCATCCTGACCCGACTCGGCCCGTCTATGGGGCTCGTCGGCACGCTAATACCGATGAGCACGGGGCTCGCCTCTCTGAGCCAGGGCGATACAAGCAGGCTCTCCAGCGATCTCGTGGTGGCGTTCTCGACGACGGTGGTCGGCCTCTGCTCGGGGGTGGCGGCAGACATCATCTACACGATCAAATCGCGCTGGCTCGAGAGCGACCTGCAAACCTTACAGCTCGTCATCGAGTCTCGCGCCGCCCGCGCGCTCGACGACGGAGACCGGAAAAACACGCAATGAGGCGCGGACAAAGACGGATGCTCCTCTATGACGCGTTCAACCCGGGCGAGGCCGACGACCCGATGAACTCCATAGCCAATCTGCTCGATATTTTCCTGGTCTTCATCGTCGCCATGCTGATTAGCTTCCTGTCCGCGTATCAGCTTCAGGATCTGCTGTCGCAGGATTCCAACGTGACAGTGATGAAGCAGACGGCGGACGGAGAAATAACCATCGTGACGAAACAGGCGGAAAAAATCGAGGCCGTCAAGATAACGAAGTCCGAGGCGGAGGGCAAAGGAGTCCGCTTGGGAGTGGCTTACAGGCTGGAGGACGGCAGCATGATTTACCTGCCTGACGATGAATAGAGAGAGTCATATTCTTATCTGGAGGCGATTGTTTTGAAAAAATTACGCTTGTCGGTTTTACTGATTTTTTTATGCGTTGCCGGGCAGCTGGACGCGGCGACCATTACGGACGACGCGGGGCAAAAACTCGACTTTCCCGCTCCTCCGGCGAGGGTCGTCTCAGTCGTGCCGTCCGTGACTGAGGCGATATGTTTCATGGGCGCGTCGGGTTCACTCGCCGGCGTCACATATCAGGACACGGATTTCGAGGGAACGGCCGGTCTGCCTGTGGTGGGCGGGCCGCTTACGCCTCGGTTCGGGATAATTAACGAACTTGATCCCGACCTGCTGATCGTCGCGCCGCGCGATTTTGAGCGCGCCAAAGCGGAGCGAAAAGATCATACGTACCAGATTCTCGTTATAGACGACAATGTGAGCCTGGCGGAATCGGAGGCACACATCGGCGCCATCGGCAAAATCTTCGATAAAACCTCCGAAGCCGACGCAATCATACGGGGGAATCGCGAATTTTTGGAAACCATCGGCATGAAGACGGAGCGCATACCCAAGGACAGGCGTAAAAAGGCGATACTCCTCACGCTCGCGCCAGGCGGCATCGCAACCGTCGGAGGCAAATCGTTCCAGGCCGAAATGATCCGGGCCGCCGGGGGCATTACGGGCGATTTCACAGAGGAGGCCGCAGAACCGTTGACGCTCGAAAAATTGCGCGACTTCGACCCCGACTTTATTTTTGCCTCTCATACGGAGCACGCCCAGATAAAAACATTTCTGGAGGGCACGGAATGGCGCGAGCTCAGAGCTTTGAAAGACGGGTATCTTCACTCGTTTCCGGGCCCGCTCGTGAACCGGGCGTCGGCTCACGTAGGATATTTCGTCGCGTGGCTCTCGTCCGAAATTTACTCGGGCGAGTTCGCGGACAGGTCGAAGCTCGTCTATCCGGAAGAAATTCTTTCAGAACGCGCGATTTCCCTCGACGTCCCATATGTAGACAGGGCGCGTATAGTCGAGAGCAGGATACTCGACTTCGTCCACAGGACTCTGCTCATCGACTTCAAAAGACCGCAGATGATCGTATCGACCGTCGACGGCGGACACGATAATATACTCGCGGTCGGAAACTCCTATTCCCCGACGCCCACATGGAGCATCTATCACAAACTGGGTTTCGACAAGTCGCAGTCGGACCTTTTCGAAGTGCTCAAACTCGACAAAAACAAGGTGGACGTAATGCTCACCGGCGCGGACATGAACAACGTCGTCATAAAGACGGCGAGTTATCGCGACATGACCGCGACCGCGCTCGTCACGGCGGGCGTCGAGGGCAACGCCATCCGCACGTCGAAAGATACAGGCTCATGGTATGAACCCGGCACGATAAATGTGCTGATCCTGACAAACCACAGGCTCTCAGAACAGGCCGCGACGCGCGCGATCATCACTGTCACAGAGGCGAAGACGGCCGCGCTCTGGGACATGGATATAAGAAGCGTTCAAACCCCGCTCGAAAACCCCGCCACCGGCACCGGAACCGACACGGTCGTAATAGTCGCCGGCGAAGGCGTATCGCTCGACGGATCGGGCGGACACACGAAGATGGGCGAGCTCATAGCGGACGTCGTATATAGGGGGGTGCTGGACGCTCTGCTCAAACAAAACGGAAAGACCCAGAGGCGAAACGTCTTCGAACGCCTGGAGGAGCGAGGGATATTTATCCCCAATATGACGGGCTTCACCTACAGCGACATGGAAGAACTGCTGCTCTCCCCGACATATAAAGAGTGTCAGGGATTTCTCGAATCCGCGTTCAGCCTGAGCGACGCCCACATCATGGGACAGTTGCGGGATCTCTCATATTTCGATAAATCGGCCCTTCAAATTGCCTCGGATATCGCCGGCCGTCCGGTTGAACGAATAGAGGAGATCATACCCCGCGACGATCTCCCCATCGTCCTCAAAACGGCCCTCGACGCGCTCGCCACCGGGCTGAAATATCGGGGTGAAGCGAAATGAGAAAATCCAGAACAGGAGCGCGGGGCGCCGCCCCGCACCCCGCAAGGAGGCAAAGCCTCCTTGACCTCTTTAATTTTTTAATATCGAGGGATCCGGGGGACTTTGTCCCTCAGTGGGCATGGGCGGCGCCCGCGTTTTTGATAATGTCGCTATTCCTCGCATCCGCCTCGTGGGCGGCGGGCGCGGATGTGTCGCTGATCGTCATAGACTCGGACAGTTACGTGTCTTCTCGGGCCGTCTCGGAGATCGAGCTGCCGGACGGTTTTCGCGCGCGCGTGTTCTGCCGCTCGGATCTCGAGGGCAACGCGGAAGCGGCAAAGTTCGCGGCCGGCAGTTCCGTCATCGTCGTAGACGTGATGGACAATAAGTTATCGCAATATGTGATGGACAACGGACTTTTGGACGGGCGGACTGTTTTCGCGATTCGAGGGTCTCAGGACGACACGGACCTTGTGAAGAAAGGGTTTGTTTTTAACGAGGAGATCGCTGATTACTATGCGCATCTGGGCGTGAGCAATATTCAAAATATGCTAAAACGCGCTCTCGCCCTGGCTGCGGATGAAACCATCGCGTATGAGCCGGTGAAGCGCTCCTATGAAAACGGCCTGTATCATCCCGGGGATGTAAAAAACGCGGGGGATACGGGACAAGTTTTTGAGCGACTTCAGGACTACCTGAGCTGGTATGAGGCGCGAGAGGGTTACGAGGCGAATCGCCCATGGCTGGGATTGATGTTTTTCTCGACGTCGCTCGTGGAGGGCCAGCGCGAGGCGGTGGGCGAGCTTATCGGAAAATTGGAACAGGGCGGTTTCAACCTGATACCGGCTTTCGGAACCGACAAGATCGTGATCGATACGTATTTTCTGGACTCAAAGAAGCAGCCGCGCGTCGACGCCGTGCTCTCCTTCTCGCTGAAATTTTATATGTCGATAGACGAAAAACTCAAATCCAGCGTCGAGGCCATGGACGTGCCCATATTCAACGCCATAAATATATAC
The DNA here is from genome assembly GCA_031289955.1 of Synergistaceae bacterium. GTDB lineage: Bacteria > Synergistota > Synergistia > Synergistales > Synergistaceae > JAIRKI01. The sequence continues at coordinate 2,678 of JAITOL010000012.1, read as the reverse complement.
TCCCAGACAGTTGACGAGTGGGCGAAGAGCGCATCCGGAATCCCGCCGACAGACGTCATCTGGACGATGGCGACTCCGGAGATAACGGGCGTGGCGGAGCCGACACCATTAATGGGGAAAGTGGAGGAGAGATCCCCGAACGGAGGCCTGGTCTATCGCTACGAATTGATCCCAGGGATGACGGAGCGGATAATACCTCGCATACATAACTGGATCGCCCTGCGACGGAAGGCAAATTCCGGGAAAAAAGTCGCGATCCTGTATTACAACAACAGCCAGGGGAAACAGAACATCGGGGCGAGCTATCTGAACGTCTTCCGCAGCCTCGAGGAGATTGTGGAGATGATGAAAAATTCCGGGTATGGGATACCCGATGACCTCAAACTCGATGAGGAGGAGATAAAAGGGCTCGTCCTGCGGGGAGGGCGCAATATAGGATCATGGGCGCCGGGAGAGCTGGATTCGCTCATAGAGTCCGGGCAGACCGCAGGGTTGCCGGTAGCGGAGTACAAAAAATGGTTCGCCGAGCTTCCTCTTGATTTCCAGCGCCGCGTGACGGAGCAGTGGGGCGAGCCGGAGGCAAGCGATATCATGATAAAAAATGGCAATATAATCATCCCGCTGGTTCGGGCCGGAAACATCGTCATGCTGCCCGAGCCGGCGCGGGGCATCACGGACGACCCGATTAAACTTTACCACGACCCTGTGCTCTATCCCCATCACCAGTATATCGCCGTTTACTTATGGCTCAAACACTCTTTCGGCGCGGACGCGATGGTTCATCTCGGAACTCACGCGACCTACGAATGGCTGCCCGGAAAGGGAGTCGGGCTCTCTCTGTCGTGCCCTCCGGAGGTTATGATCACGGATATTCCGAACGTTTACCCATATATCGTCGACGATGTGGGCGAGGGATTGCAGGCAAAACGCAGGGGCAGGGGAGTGGTGATAGATCACCTGACGCCGGCGCTCACCGCGGCGGAGAGTCACCACGAATATCTGGAGCTGAAGGATCTGTGCGAACAGTACGAACAGGCTCAGTCCTTCGGATCCGAGACGGCGGCGACATACCTGGAACAGATAAGGGAGATGGCCTTGCGGCTGGGATTGAACAAGGATCTGGGCCTCGACGGAATAGAGGAACGCGACGCGGTACTCGCGATCGCGCAGTATCTGGAGTACCTCGACACCGGATATGTTCCGTACGGCCTGCATACGTTCGGCCGTTCGCCGGAGGGCGATTCGCTTACGGGCACGGTTGACGCGATATTGAAGCAGAATCCGGATCTGAGCGAGAATGACCTTCGGAGTAATTTACGCATGTCCGGTTCGTCCGAACGCGAAAATTTCCTGCGCGCACTCGAAGGGCATTACGTGCCGCCCGCCGAGGGCAACGACCCGGTGCGAAACCCGGGCGCGGTTCCGACGGGGAAGAATTTTTACGGCATCTCTCCGAACCGCCTGCCGACCGCTGCCGCGTGGAAATTGGGGCAGAGCGCGGCAAGTGAAATTATCGACAAATATATAGAAGAAAACGGTTCTTATCCGGAGAAGGTGGCGGTGGTGCTCTGGGCTGTCGAGTCCCTGCGCAACGAAGGGTTGAACGAATCCACGATACTGTCGCTCATCGGGGTCGAGCCGACGTGGAACGCCAACGGACAGGTCACCGGCACGCGTCCGATTCCGGCTTCCCGTCTCGGGCGACCGCGCGTGGACGTGGCGATAAACGCGTCCGGGCTGTACCGCGACCTGTTCCCCGACAAGATTTTATTCATCGACGCCGCCATCAGGCAAGCGGCGGCGCAGGACGACATTGAAAATTTCATCGACAAGAATGACCGGCGCATAAAGGAAGCGCTCATCAAATCCGGCATGAGCGAAGACGAGGCCGGGCGCTTTTCGAGAGCCAGGATTTTTTCGGAATCCCCCGGGGCCTATGGCAACAGGGTGGAGGAGCTGGTTTCCGCCTCGGGGCTGTGGGAGAATGACTCCGCGATTGCCGAGACATACCGCAGACATACTGGTTTTGCCTACGGCGGGGAATTTTGGGGCGAACCGGCGCAGGGCGCGCTCGACGAAAATCTGCGCGACGCAAAGGTCGCGTGGCACTCGGTATCGTCAAATTACTACGGAATGATGGACAACGACGACATGTTCATGTATCTTGGGGGCCTGTCGCTCGCAATCAGAAACCTGTCCGGAACCGCCCCGCAGACGCTCATCGCCGATCAACGGACGCTTGGCGCCGTCAGCATGGAGAGCCTCGCTAAATTTCTGGGGGCGGAGATGCGCTCGCGCTACCTCAATCCAAAGTGGATAGAGGGAATGAAGGCCGAGAATTACGCCGGCGCCCGCGAGATGTCCAATTACGCGGAGTACCTGTGGGGATGGCAGGTGACGACGCCGGAGTCCGTCAGCGAGGCCGCGTGGAAAGAGACCTACGAGGTATATGTCGAGGACAAGTACGGGCTCGACCTGCCGGAATTTATGGATAAAGAAAACGCGTGGGCCTATCAGTCGATGACCGCCCGAATGTTGGAGACTACACGAAAGGGATACTGGGATCCCGGCGATGATGTACGGAACAAACTCGCCGTAAGTTACGCCACGAGCGTCGTAAACCGAGGGCTCGCGTGCTGCGACCACACATGCAACAACCCGCAGTTTCATCAGATGGT
>JAITOL010000004.1 GCA_031289955.1 Synergistaceae bacterium | reverse complement strand
GCGTCGGGCGTTGTGTAGTTAACCGCGTTGTATATCACGTTTCCCAACGCGCGGCTCAAAAGAACGGAGTCGCCCATCACGGACAATTTTTGCAGATTCAAACGTATATTCTCATTTTTAATATCATGCGCAAAAGAGACGTCGTCGACTATCCCCCGAATTATCTCATCGAGTTCCACGGTTTCACTGCGCGTTGCGGGCATTTCCTCAAGCCTGGTCAGGGCGCTCAGTTCTTCTACCATGTCGTCGACGCGGCCTATTTCAAGCTCGATCCTGTCAATATATTTTTGGGCTTCCGCTGAGCATCCTTTCCGCAGGAGCGCCGCCGCGACCTCGATACATTGCAGCGGGGAACGGATCTCATGAGAGATATCGCTAAGCAGCCTTTTTTGAGATGATAAAAGATTTTCCACCCGATCCGCCATTTTGTTGAAACTTCTCCCAAGATCCGCAAACTCGTCGCTTCTCTCCGTCACCCCCGGGCCGACTTGAACGGATAAGCCGCCAATTTGCATTTGTCCTGTGATGCGGCTCAATTCATGCAGCGGCGTTATGAAATTTCGCACAAGTATAAAGCTGAAGATGAGGCAGATTATCACGGCGGCGATAAAAGGAAAAGGTATCCTGCGGCGCCTGAAAGTACCCGCGTGATCGGTAAATGGGTACATCACGACGGTCGCCTCAGCGCGTCCCGAACGCGTGACGGCGGATGAGACGACCGGTTGTCCCGGTTCATGGGGTTCGGGCGATTGAATATAAGAAGCGAGCCATTCGGAACCCGGGGAGAAAAAACCGACGCCATCCCTTTTTATATGTATTTTCAAGCCGCTTTCTTCACTGATCTCCGCAAGCCAGACGCCCATACGCTCATCGTCGACCGCTTCGGACGACTCGGCTATTTTAGACGCGCTCCACTTCAGAGCCTGGACTATTCCAGCCGGAGAGCGATCATGCTCGTCGCGAAAAAGATCTAAAAAAGCAAAAATCATGACGGGCAGGAAAAGGACTATAAGCATCGTCAGATAAACTTTCCAGAAAAGGGAGAATCTGAACCTGATCTTCATGAAATAACATCCCCTTCAGTCAAGCGCATTTATCATTGTGGGAAAACATACATAAATCCCTCTCCACGAATTGTCTTGATCCTCTCGCTTCCGCAGGGATACGCTCCAAGTTTGCGTCTCAATTTGCTGATGTGTACGCTCAAACTCCTGTCGAACGGGCTGAGATTCCGCCCCAACACGTTCATCGACAATTTTTCGGAGGATATTGTGGCGCTGACGTAGGAGAGCAGGTTTTCGAGTATCCTGAACTCGACGTTAGTGAGGGGTATGCCTTGACCGCCTATCTTCACGGAGCGGGACTTCAAGTCCATCTCCAGGTCTGCCACGGAAATCACGTCCTGGGTCGCGTCGAGAATCACGTTTATCCGCCTGAGCACCGCGCGTATCCTGGCCGACAGCTCCTGCATTATGAACGGTTTGCATATATAGTCGTCGGCGCCGAATTCCAGCCCCAGCACTCTGTCTATGGGATCTCCTTTTGCCGTGAGCATGATTACGGGAACGGAGGAATGGCTTCTGATCTCTTTGAGTATCTCGATGCCGTCCCGGCCGGGGAGCATTACATCCAGCAATATTATATCGTACTCGCCACGCGCGAATAACTCGAGCCCTTCGTCGCCCGAAGTGACGCCCGTGCACTTGAATCCCTCGGATATAAAATATTCCTCGAGCAGAGCGATAAGGTTTTTATCGTCGTCGATCATCATGATGCTTTTGGCCATTACGCGCCGCCTCCCTTCCGCACAAAAAAAAGCGGGGAAGCGCATTGCCTCCCTGCAAAGTTGATATCCTCTCCGGAACCATCGGGTAATCCGGTAATTTATCGATCAAGTATCGCCAATAATTTGAAAAATTTCAATAGATAACTTCCCGGGGCGTCTCAACTTTGCAATTCTTTACAGTACAAACGCGGACGATGTCGTTTTCATCGAACATCGCCCGCGTTTTTGGCGTCACGCCGCCAGATTGACCGAGGAGAAACTTCGCGTTATCTGTCCGTTGGCATAATACGCCCGAGCCTGGTTCGCCAGGATATTTTTAACGCTCGATGACGTATTTTCCGTAAGAGACTCATCGTCTTCATAGAGAAGCGCCTCGATGGATTTGGATGCTATCCCCGCGTGTCCGCTCAATCCGCTGGGACCGCCCGATATGATCGGTTCATTTCCTGTTGCGGCAGCCGAAGGCGCCAATTCAGCGGCGATTGCGCTCTCGCTCTCCGAAATGAAAGAATTTGCGGTCGTTTGAGCATTTTCCTGAGCTTTCTTCTCTTGCGCTTTCTTCAGCTGCTCGAGATACTCCTCCCACGATATGCCGATGCCTGAAATAGAACTTATGTTCAAAATCATCACCCTCTCCGCCTTGTGAATATGATCGTCCAAGGTTTGACTAGAATAGCAAAAAAGACATTGCTATTCCGCTAAAAACCGCAAATTATCGTTATGATTTTACGTCGATAAAGAAAAGTTATTTAGTTCAGCTTGAATCAACCATGGAGACTCACCCCGCGATCCAGCATAATCCATTGCCAATTTTCAATCCATTAGTCCATTATCGACTCCGCGTCAGGTGAAATATTGATCTAAAACAAACCAGAGCATTAAAAATTGTCGCGGCAGTGTAAAGAATTGTAAAGACGCGCTATTGGAATGGTCATTCACCACATACGGAAGTGACGGTGATAGATTTGGTACGGTATACACAAACTATGCGCGAGTCTGCGTAAAATTTACTCCTGAATCCGTAAAGGTAATTACCTCAGTGAAAGTATGGAGTTTTCATCGAGGCCAGTACACCTTTTGATAACTTCGGTGGAAAGTCCTTCAGTCAGCATCGAGCGCGCGACCTCAAACTTGCCTTCCATTATGGCTTCTTCTCTGTCGATTTTCTGAACGTATTCACTCAGCGATATGGTTTTCATCTTGTAAGCCTCCTTCAATTCCTGACTTATTCTGGGGTCTTTCAGCCAGAATATTCTGTCCACAAACTCAAGGATAAATTTTCTCTGCCTTTTATCATATTCCTGTTCGCTCGTGGTATTCAAGAGCTCCCAGGCGTATTTTTCACGCAACGCCACGTCATCCTCGATCCCAAGCGACAGACGCCCGGCATACATCACACGCGAGAAAGGGCGCTTGTCCTCCCTCAATTTCTCTATGCCGTAGCTCGGAAGATGAAATGTTCTGAACTTCAGCAAAGCCTCCAAACCATAACACGTTTCGGTGTAAAAGTTCACGTTACTGGAACTTCCAGTATATATGGCGAAACCCGTCGTTCTGCCTGTCGGTCGCTGCGCTCTCAAGCGAACCCAGGAATCGAACATCTTTTTCATATTCTTATCGCGTAAGAAGAAATGGTAAAAAATAATTAAAAGCGCGCCACAGAAATCCCATAGTAACATCACATTTACATCCATCGGCAATCACCTTTTTTGTCCGGCGTCCAGCATCGAGTTTTTATTTTCTGAAGCGCTCCTTCACGAGATTGGCCCTCCGGTGCGCTCCTATCTCCCGGTACAGTCTCTCGGACTCTCCGGCGTAGTATGTTGACGGATGCGTGATTATCCTATCGAACGACGAGTCGGTTTCATTGCGCTCCCTCATGCCGGCGATCCACGCGCACGCCATGTATTGCGCCGCCCTCCACGTCTTCTTGCCTATCGCGGACAGAGTCTCGCCGCGATGAAGCGACTCGGCGGCTTCGGCGAACATTCCCCGCCTCGCGTCGCATATGGCCTTCAGGCTGTAGAACAACGAGCCGGGAGAGCGCCCATGCCTGATGTTCGAATAGCCGCTCCCCTCGTCTATATGCCCCTCGACCAGCTCCCAATCGCCCATGTCGAGGGCGGCGTCCGCGGCGTGGGCGTGAAAATGCCCTCTTCCCCAGAACAGCCCGGCGGCCGCGCAGGCGTTTACGCAGTCCTCGAATATCCTCATGGCCTCGTCGAGATTTCCCGTCCACTGGAGCATCTCGCCCATGTAACCCCTCGAAGCCAGCATATTCAGAGTGTAGCCGCGGCCAAGCAGCCGCAATTCCTCAAACGCCTCAACCGAGCGCTCGAACACCTTCACGGCCCGCTCGAAATCGCCTCGCAGAAGCATCGACATCCCGATGAACCGAAGCGCCATCCCCCTGTGCGGGCCGTCGCCGGCGCGCACAGACAGCAGAAGAAGCTCCCTTCCGGCGTCGAGCAGGCGTTTGGCGTCGTCCGTCTGGAGAAAATAATGCCCTATATGTCCGAGACAGCGAAGTTTTGTCTCCTCGAAACCGAATTCGCCGGCTATCTCGGAGGCCTTGTTTATGAATACCCTGCCCTCGCGGTACTCGCCCCAGCTTATGAGGTAGCCTCCCCTTATTTCGAGATACGAAGCCTCGAGCCTTCTGTTTTCGATAGCCTCCAACTCATACGAGCCCGAATTTATTTCGCCAAGCAGGTCGCCGGCCCGGGCGATTTTGTACTCCGTGTCCTCCCTGTTGCTAAAAGGTATTCTGCACGCCTTCAGCACCCTGTCCTCCACTAAAGGGAACAGATCGTGATTCAGCGCGATGTAAAGGCTCATCTCCTGAAGATAATGCTTCAGCATCCGATCTCGCGTCCCGCCCATTACGCAGTGCCTGCGCAAAGCCTCGCTCAGCTCGGGATTCCACATCTGGGGCGAATATTTTGCCTCCAGCAGCCCGGCTATCCGGAGGTGCAGATATTTTCTCCTGAAAGCGGGGATGGAGTCGTATACGCAGTCGCGGAAGTTGGAGTGGAGAAAATCGAGAAGAGGTTCGCCGGGGCTCCCCGTTTCGCGGATGAATTTTCGAAGCAGCAGGGTCTCGGCCCTCGGGCAGGCGTCGCGTTCGTCGATCTCCATCACGAACGCCATGTCCCTCACGGAAGCTCCCGAACCGAATACCGACAGCACTGACAAAAACTCCCGTTCTTCGAGCGCGAGCCCCTGCATCCTGCTTTGCAGCACGCCTCTGAGTCCCGGCGAGCAGTCGGCGTTCGGGTCGGCGGAGAGTATCCTCAGCGTTTCGACGAGCAGAAGGGGCGACCCTTCGCTCACTTTTTGAAAATATTCCTCTCCCTTGCGGGCGATCACATCCTCCGGCAAAAACGCCCTGCAAAAAATCAGAGTATCAGAGGGGTCGAACGGACTCAGCTCGATGGACATGAAACTCCGGCTGATCGCAGTCTTGACGCCGTAAAGAAGTCCCGACAGGTTGGAGGCGATTTCAGGGCGGCTCGTCAAAAATATGACAGCGGGAATGTCGAGTTCGGACAGAAAAGTCTGGAGCAGCGTCAAAGAATGAGGGTCGAACCAGTGGATATCCTCGAACACCATCACGGGAAGCGCCGCGGCCGACAGCGCCCTTAGCGCTTTTAACAGCATACGGCCGACTATAACCGGGTTGTTTGGCAGTTCGGGCTCCATGTTTTTATTGCGGGAGTCCCGTCTCGGAAAATCGTAAAAAATCCCGCCAAGCGCCGACGCCGCAGCCCTGTCGATCGGGATATTCCGCTCAACGATTTTTCGGCCCATTTCGGAGACTATTCCGCTCCACGACGAATACGGGTATTTCTCGCCGACGGAATTGGGACGGGCGATGAACACATCTCCGTATTCCTCCGCGCAGAGTTCGAGGGCTCGGGAAACGAGCGTCGTCTTGCCGACCCCCGCCTCCCCGTGTATGAATATGACGCGGAGATCCCGGCCGTGCCTGAAGAGCTCGTTCGTCACCCGCTCTATCTCCTCGCCGCGGCAGCAGAAAAATTCGCCCGGCGTCCTCCCGGATGAGGCAACGCCTCCCGACGACATGAGTTTTTTAAAGCGCGAATATGCCCGTTCGCTCGGATGCGCGCCAATCTCGGACTCCAGGCGGGTTCGATATGAGTTGAAAACGGCTGCGGCCTTCGCCGCGGCGCCGTTGTCGCGGAGCGCCTCCATGAGCTCGAGCATGGAATCCTCGTCGTACGGCTCGAAATACAGCAGGGTTTCGAGAGACTCGATGAGCTCGCCCGGCATGTTTCTCTCGTAGCATGAGGTAATACGTTCGCGCAGGCGGTCGGTCACATGCCGCCTTATGTCGTTCCTCGCCATCGCTAGCCACTCGTCGAGCTCGAGTCCGTTTTTCATGTCGAGGCCGCGCATCGGCTCTTTCATTATGACCGGATCGATCGGCACGTCCGGATCCCGCAGGGCGTCCGCAAGTTCGAGATCCGCGGCGAAGTCGCGCATTAAAAGATGCCGCCGGTCCGTTATGAAATTATCGGGCAGCAGTCTGCGAAGGAGGTATATAGTGTTCCTGAGATTGCCGGACGCCTGCTCTTCCGGCTTGTCTCCCCAAAGAAGGGTCTTCAGCCGTTCCCTGTTGAGACGCCCCTCGTAGGCGACGCAATAAAGGGCGGCCTCGGCTTTTTTAAGGGGAAATTCCAGCCTTTTGCCGCCCGCCTCGACGTGCGGCTCACCGAAAAAATGAAAATATACCGGCATAAGGCGTCACCCCCTCGTAAATATCCTGACAAAAACTGTTGGTATCAACAAGGCGATTATAAACATATGGAGCGGCATTATTCAAGAATCGGAAAATACGGAGTATGATTTTGCGGGTTTTTGCGCACTAAAAAAGCCGCCCCGGTCGGAGCGGCCCATATCGTCTTTTTTATTGACTATGCTATTTTACGTCGCCGACTATGTCGTTCCACGAAATCTCCGTGTAATCCCACGGCGTCACGAGCATGAAATGCGCCTGAACGCCGCGTTCGCGCAGCGCCCTTATGTGAGGCATGTATGGCAGCACGTCGCCGATGATCCAGGTGTCCGCGACGACCCATATCCTCCGGCAGACGTCGCGTCCGAAGAGAGCGCCGTGATCGACGAGCATACGCAGCCCCTCGTCGAGAATGATCGGGCCCACAGATAAAACAAGAGCGTCCTCGTGGCGGGGTTTCCCCTTGAGAACTGGCAGTATATCCGCGTAGGCGCCTGCCCATTCCAGTTGGGAAAACAGGTATTCGAGATCGGCGGACATAGGGCGTTCGCCGCCGGCAACCTCAGCGGGATCCATGACGTAATCCTCCGAGACGACGGAAGACAGCCAAACTTGAACCTCCTGCATCACCATCGTGACATAGTTGGGGATGTTCGAACCCGACATTGCGTCCAATAAATCACCCACCATCCATAAATCTCGCGAATCGCTCACAATTCCACCTCCCTGTATACCTTTTCCATGTATCAGCATATCATAAAAAAGGCTATTTTACGTATTACAGTGAAAGATTTCGCCAATTTCCTCAATATTCCCCCAACAAGCGTATATAATGAATTTATAAATATGTACGCGCAACCAATCATGAAAATTATAAAATTTCTGTACGATATTTCTATATCGGAGGTATTTTTTTGCCGGGCATAATGACTTATCCCAATAACTTCATCCGATTCCTGGGAACGGCGGGCACGAGGTTCATTATGCTCTCGCAGCGCAGATCGTCCGGCGGAATATGGTTTTCTTACGGCGGCGCGCGCGGCGTCATAGACCCGGGACCCGGAAGCCTCGTTCGGATTTGCGAGGCTTCGCCCCCGCTCTCGCCCGTCGACATAAACACGCTGATACTCACGCACAGACACGTCGACCACAGCTCCGATGTAAACGTCCTCGCCGAAGGGATGACGCTCAGGGCGCGGGAACCCAGGGGATTCGTCCTGCTGACCAAAGACTGTCTGGCGGACGGGGACTCCGTTCTCATGAAATACATGACCAAAAAAATAGATAAAACAGCGTTTCACGAGGACGGCGCAATCGTTCACCCCGCCGGCGGCATGAGCGTCGAGTCCGTATTGCACTTCCACCACGGCGTGGAGTGTTACGGGCTGATATTCCGGGGCGGGGGCCTGCCGACGTGGGGGCTCATAAGCGACACCGCGCCGATGGGTTATTTTCCGGAGCGCTACCGGGATTGCGAGCTTCTGATAATCAACGTGGCGCTGGCTTTCCCCCGTTCGAGGCTCGATCACATGTCCATGCCGGACGCCACGTCCCTTCTGGCTCATATGCGTCCGAAAATGGCCGTCATAACCCACATGGGAAGCGACATGCTCGACATGGGCGAAGAATTCATATCCGCGCGGATGTCCACCGCTGAAACAAAGGTTGTCGCTTCTCGCGACGGCATGATAATAGACATGGACGACATTATGAATATTAAACAGCCTGGGGGGATGGAGAGATGATAGGCAGTTTCGATTTCGACAGAAAAGAGGCTCTCGAGTTTCACAAAAAAGCGAAGGGAAAAGTGCAGACGATCCCGACGGTCAACATCAGGAACGAACACCAGCTCGGCATAGCGTATGTGCCGGGATGCGTCATAGCCTGCGACGAGATAAAACACAACCCGTCTTTAGTCTACGAATACACCGGCAAGGCGAACCGCATCGCGGAAGTGAGCAACGGACACGAGGTGCTTGGTATGGGCGACGTCGGGCCGGAGGCGTCGATACCGATGCTGGAGGGCAAAGCTCTGCTGCTCAAGCTCTTTGGGGATGTAAACGCGATCCCGATGGCAATAAACGCGCCGACTGCCGACGAAATAATAAATTTCTGCAGGATGATAGCCCCGACGGTCGGCGCAATAAACATAGAGGACATAGGAAGCCCCGATACGTTCCACGTCGTAAGGCGTCTCACCGAGACGCTCGACATCCCTGTCTTCTGCGACGATCAACAGGGCAGCGCCGTGATAATCCTATCCGCCGTGAAAAATTCTATCAGGCTTCTCGACATCAGCCTGCCCGAGTCGAGGATAGTCGTGATGGGCGCCGGCGCCGCCGGCATCGCGTCGACCGACCTGCTGCTCAAGGCCGGGGCTCATGACATCATAATTCTGGACGAAGGAGGAATACTCGGCCCATCACATCCAGGCATGGACAACGTGCAGGCCGGCATCGCGGAGAAGACGAACCCGAGGGGCGTGCGCGGCGGCCTGGATGAAGCCATCGCCGGAGCGGATATTCTTGTGGGGTTGTCGCGAGGTAACACGGTATCGAAAGGTCACATAAAAAAGATGAACAAAAAACCGGTGGTGCTGGCGCTGGCGCTCTCGAACCCCGAGATAAGCCACGTCGACGCGGTCAACGCCGGAGCTTTTATCTACGCGTCGGGCAACGTCCACGACGACAACGCCATGCTGAATATCCACGCGTTTCCGGGCATCGTTCGGGGCGCGCTCGACGTGCGGGCGAAGAAACTGACGGATTCTATGCTGCTCGCGGCCTCCGACGCGCTTGCAAATATGATAGACAGGAGAAACCTGACCCCGGATCACATCTGCCCGAAGTTTTTCGGAAGCGAGACCACCCCTCGCGTCGCCGAAGCGGTCGGACAGGCCGCGATCAGCGACGGCGTCGCTTTTCTTACCATACCGGAGGGGCGGATATATCAGGACACATGGCATCGCCTGTTTGGCGATATAGAACATATCTGACGCGTTATTTAGCTGAGTGATACAGGCGAACGAGAACCAGTATCGTTACGACGATATTCATCCGGAGGGAGTGGCGCTCCATGAACCACGATTTCTTCGCGTCGAACCCGCGAATGAGCGCCGCTTTATCCCTGATATTGGCGAGGCGGGGAAATATGGCCGGCGTCGATTTTTTGTATTGTTCGTACTCTTCGCCGAACCGCTCGAAGAGGAATTTCTCCTCGTGGGGTATTATTACCATGAGATAGAGCGCGATATACAAAACCGCGAAGGCCGCCGCCCAACCCCATCCCGCCATGAGCGACCATCCGAGCCCCATGATTCCGTTGCCGGCGTAAAGGGGGTTGCGCGCGAACGCGTAAGGCCCCCATGTGACGAGCTCCGGCGCGTCGACGACAAGCGTCCTGTATTTCGGAATGACCCCCGCCGCCCAGAAGCGAAGAGCCTGACCCAAAGCCAGGATCGGTATCGAGGCGACAAATCTCGGCATAGATGGATATACTGGAAAAATTAAGACGGCCACAGCCAGCGTCCCCCACACGAGACCCCTGTATTTGAATATCGTTTCCGTCAACTGGCGTCGCTCCCGGGGTCGTCGTTCGGGCTATCGCCCTTGGCCTTTTCGCTCGCGATTATCTGATTGGCGAGCTTCCAGCCTATTCGGCGCACCGCCACGATCGTGCCGAGGAAAATGCCCGTGTACTCGGTGAGAAAGCGCCAGCCCACGCCGAGCATGCCGGCCACGTTCCACGGAACAAACATGCTGAACACGAGAGCCGCCCCTCCCTCCGCCGCTCCGCTGCCGCCCGGAGTCGGGATGAAGTACAGCAAAAACAGGAAAAGCGCCTGAAGGAGAACGCACTGAGGATACGACACCGGCATCCCGAGCGCCCATATCATGCACGGCATCACGGAGAGCTGGCATAAAATCTGAACGAACGTGACCAATATCCCGAGGAGAAAGTATCGCTTGCCGGTCGTCATAAACGCCCTGACGTTTTCGTTGTACGCGTCAATTTCGCGGCTTACGAATTTGAGCAGCTTGCCCACCCACTCCGGCTTCAGCAATCCTATTTTTTTAAGCAGCATTATTATTCGGACGGCGAATCGCTTCACTATCGCCGGGCGCACTATGCTCACTATGAGAGCGAGCCATATTACGAGGATGAACGCCACGACATAGAAGATAAAACCGCGCGCTCCCCAGCCAAGGCGCGGCAGATCGCCGTCAATCATGATGGCGAACGGTATCATTGCGCCCAATATGAGCATGGTCAATATTGTGCGAATTATGGTGATCGCTACAGATTTGCCTACGCTTATTCCGTTATGATACATCAAGTACATCTGAAACGGCCCGCCTCCGCTCTGCATCGGCGTTATGGCGGCGCCAAAATAGTTGATCCACGTAAGCTCCATAGAGAGGGAGAAGGAAATATCAGCCCCGGCTGCCCTCGTCAGAAGCCACATCTTGAGACCGTCCAGCATCCAGACGCACACGACAATCATAAAGGCCAGATAGAGCTTGAACCCGCTCGCCTCTTTGAATATGAGAAACGAACTTCTGTCGATGCTCGATAACAGCACAGCCCCACACATAGCTACACTCAACAAAAGGAAGATGGAAAGGCCCTTCCTCAACGACACTGAAACATACCCCCCCTGGTGAAGACGGAACCCGTTTGCGGCGCTTTATTGAAGGGGGCTGGCCAACTGCGATGCAATCTCTGCCCAGTATAACGCGAATTTTTTTATAACGGGAACGAGGCGTTCGCGGATTATATAAGCCATGCGCATCATGCGTCCGCTTTCCATTATGGCGATCATCTCCTCGAGCGTTTTGTTCATCTCGAGGGAATCCTGCGACCAGTTGCCCGATGAAAGGCCGTCCGAGCTGACGCCCAGCAGCGCGCAGCTCCGCGCGAACACAGATACTAGCCAGTTGATACCGTCTATCGCCTGAGAAAACGCGTTTTTAGCTCCCGTCTCGTCGCTCTCCTCGATCATTGTGGCAATTCCCTCCAACCCCTTGACGAGGGCCGGTATATACTTTTGCCCCTCAGACACCGACTCGCGCACCAGATCAATTATGGGCTGAGAAGCGAACCGGATGTCTATACCGCCGGACAGCGAGAAAAACGCGTCTTCGTCCTCTATTGCGACGCCGTCGACCTGTATGCCGACGATAACGCGATTGTTCGAGAGGGCGTTTTGCCTGGCGGAATCAAATATGGCCTCTTTGCCCTCGTCTATGATATCCTCGCCGATTACGAGCTCAACATCATCAAGCATGACTCTCATCACGGCGTCCTCCCTGAATGTTAGAAATAATCTCACACTGTATGTATATGATACTATAACAAGATGAATTAAACCAGAGCCGTTTTGAACCGCGCGTATAATAAATATGCCCGGCCTCGTCGCTCGCCGAACCGGGCAATTTTTTTCAATGCGCCGCTATACGCTAAATATCCCCGATCGTCGCCACCATGACGGCTTTGATCGTGTGCATTCTGTTTTCCGCCTCGTCGAAGACTACGGAATTCGGATGCTCGAACACGTCCTCCGTCACCTCGTTGCCCTTGTAGGCAGGCAGGCAGTGCATAAATATAGTATCCTTCTTTCCTGTGGCTCCAAGGAGATCCATATTCACCTGGTAAGACGACAGAAGCGCCTTGCGCTCGGCGGCTTTGTCCTCCTCGCCCATCGAATACCAGACGTCCGTGTAGATGACGTCCGCTCCCTCCACTGCCTTCTTCGGATCGGATATGAGCGATACCGCGCCTCCCGACGAGGATTCGGCGGCTATTTTTTTACACTCCGCGACGAGATCCTCCCTGGGAAACAGCGACTCGTGCCCGCAGGCTACATAGTGAAGGCCGAGCTTGCAGCACCCTATCATGAGGGAATTGCCCATGTTGTTGCGCGTGTCGCCCATGAAGACGAGTTTTTTGCCCTTTAATTCGCCCAGATGCTCGCGGATCGTGAGCATGTCGGCCAGAATCTGCGTAGGATGATAGTCGTCGGTAAGACCGTTCCACACGGGAACCCCGGCATATTTGGCGAGTTCCTCGACCGTCGAGTGCTTGAATCCGCGGAACTGAATGCCGTCGAACATGCGGCCAAGGACGCGCGCGGTGTCCTTCGTGTCCTCCTTGCCGCCCAGGTGAATGTCGTTCTTGCCGAGATATTCGGGATGAGCGCCCTCATCGATAGCCGCCACGGTAAAGGCGCATCTCGTGCGGGTCGAGGCTTTTTCAAAAATCAGGGCTACGTTGCGTCCGCGCATGAGAGGCCTCGACGCGCGAATCCTTTTTTTCTCCTTCAGAGTCAAGGAGAGGTCGAGCAGAAACTCTATCTCTCGCTTCGTGAAATCCTTCAGCGTGAGAAAATGACGTCCGTGCAGATTGATTGCCATTGAAACTATCCCCTCTTCCACAGTTTTTTTTACACATGATCCCGCTGCGTGCGCCGACATTATCATCCAGCCCGGCCATCCGTCGCATACGTAAATTTCATTTATTTAAATTACATCAATATGCGTAGCCCTGTCAAGAAGACGGACACGCTCACGCGGAAATATGGACAATTTTAATATTAAATATTAAAATTGCCACAAAGATCGGCTGACCGCATCGGACAGAGAGGAGGGTTCGCGATGTATATAAAAAGGCATATTGAGAGAACTTTGAAGAATCTGGCTGACACATTCGGCGCGGCGCTCGTGACCGGCGCCCGTCAGGTGGGAAAGACGACCCTCCTGACGCGAACCTTCCCGGACGTCTCGTTTACCACGTTAGACGACGCGATCGCGCGTGAATCCGCCCGTTCCGATCCGGAATTGTTTCTGTCCGGAAACAGAGAGAGCAGAATGATAATCGACGAAGTTCAATACGCGCCGCAAATATTCCCTGTAATAAAAATGAGGATCGACGGGGCCAATCTCGAAAGCGTCAGGACGAACTCGCCGAGAGTTTACGGGCGATATCTGCTGACCGGTTCGCGGCAGTTCGATATGATGCAAAACGTGACGGAATCTCTGGCCGGACGCGTGGGAATCGCGAACCTGGCGGGGCTGTCGCTGCGGGAGATAAACAGCGACCCATTCGACAAACCCTTCCTGCCCACCGACGACTATCGCGAGTCGCGAACGCGGCTCGCAGCTCCGCCGGACGCGGAAACGATATGGGAGAGGATAGCGCGGGGAGACATGCCGGAGCTTTACGTGAACCCGGACATCGACAGCGGGGCATACTATGGCGCATATGTCGGTACATATATCGAGCGCGACGTGCGCTCACTGACGCAGGTTGGGGACGAGAGGGCATTTTTCAGCTTCATGGTCGCGATGGCCGCCCGCACCGGTCAACTGCTGAATCTCTCCGACGTGGCGAGAGACGCCGAAATAAGCGTAGTTACCGCCAAGCGATGGCTTTCCGTGCTGGAGGCGTCGAATATCGTTTATCTTCTTCGGCCGTGGCATACAAACATCACAAACCGCGCGGTCAAAACCCCGAAATTATATTTCCGAAACACAGGGCTGGCCGCGCATATCACAGGCTGGAGCGCTGGGAGCGTATTGATGCGGGGAGCGTCCTCGGGAGCTTTTTTTGAGACGTTCATAGTTGGCGAGATACTCAAAAGCTACCTCAACAAAGGCGTCCTGAATCCGCCTCTTTATTTCTACAGGGACAAGCAGGGCAGCGAGATCGATCTTCTGATACTGGAAAACGGCACGCTCCACCCCGTCGAGATCAAAAAAAGCGCGTCTCCGCGCATACACGACGTCAAATCGTTCGCGGCGCTGGACAAATTCTCTGACTCTGGAGTCTCGCGAGGCCCCGGCGCGCTCGTTTGTCTGTATAAAGAACCGCTGCCGCTCGGCGGAGCCGATTGGATCTATCCTGTCAGCTATATTTAGAGTATATACTCTATGTGGGGAACAGTAAATATTCCGTATGCTTATTTATTGGGACGCATAGCAGCCCGCGGCCTTGACAATAAAAGACATATTATTGTTTAATATCAATGAGGTGACTGCAAATGTTCAAAAAATGGATATTTATTTTTATGATCCTGTTTGTGGCTATCAGCCTGGCAATTCCTGTTTGGGCGGCGGACAAAACGGGCGACCTGGACGCCAGGTATCGCGACGACGACGGTGATTTGACCGCCGATCCGCCCCTGGATCCCGCGGAGTGGAAAGATCCCGACACGCTTGTGTTTGCCGATGCGCCTGTTGTCGATGTAGTCGACTATAAAGACATCTTTGCCGATTTTTTGAACTTTCTATCCCAAAAGACCGGCAAAAAGATCGAATATCGAATCCTGAACACCAACTCCGACGGTATTGAGGACATGCGCGCAGGGCGTTTGCACCTGGCCAGTTTTTCAGCCGGCGCCACCTGCTACGCCGTAAACCTGGCGGGCTATGTGCCTATAGCCGTTAAGGGTGATGAGAAATCATTTCAGGGTTATCAACTCTTTGTGCTGGTCAGAAACGACAGTCCCATAAAGGAACTGCAGGATCTCAAGGGCAAAAAAGTCGCTCACGCCTCTCCTACCTCAAACTCAGGGCATATCGCGCCAGTGGCTCTGTTCCCCCAGGAGGGTATCACTCCCGGCGAGGACTATGAAATTGTTTTCTCCGGCAATCACGAGAAGTCCATAATCGGAGTGGGCAATGGCGAGTATGATGCCGCCTGCGTCGCCTCCAGCCTCTTCGAGCGTGTAATCAGCACTGGAGACATCGAGGAATCGGACTTCCGGATCGTCTGGGAGACCAGCAAGTTTCCCACGTCTTCTTTCGGGTACGCTCATGACCTGCATCCGGAGTTGGTGAAAAAGATCCGGGAAGCCTTTTTCGAGTATCGGTTCACCCCGATAATGATCAAGGCGTTCGGCGGAATGGATCGCTTCTTCCCCATCACCTACCTGAAAGATGAGAAGGTTATTCGTCGCATTGCCCTCTCCGGCGGCGAACAATTCGACGAAGAGGGCCTTCAAAAAATGGC
>JAITOL010000071.1 GCA_031289955.1 Synergistaceae bacterium | reverse complement strand
AAACCGGGCGTAAAATCTCGGTTGAGGTCGCACTCGACCGAGTAGCCCATGTCATACCGGGGTCTCGCGACATTATATCAAATTAAATCACAAATTTCCACAACGCCGAAGTATCACGCACAGCGTTTTATTTTTTCTTCATCCTCGAAACGAAGACACCAGTCAACGCCAGCGGCAGGAAACCAAAACCAGCGTTACAGCCGTCGCCGGAACCGTTAGGCGGCGTTGTTGGCGGCGTATATTGCCCAAAATCGACTGTCCAACCAGAAAGCCATGCATCCCAATCGGCATCGGCTAAATAATTTTGACCGTCAACGACGGAAATATCCTCGCATACTGACCTAACGTAGTTAAGACATGGTTTCATGGAGTTCCATATCCTGCGGGCACATGAAGGCAAGGGGCCGTTTTTACGCGGCCCCTTTATCAAATCAAATTATCATGCACTCGAGCGATTCCCCCGCCGGAACCATCGGGAAGACGTTGTCGGCTCTCGGTATGTGAAAGTGCACCAGCACTGGGCCGGGAGTGCTCACAGCGCGTTCTATGGCTCGCCTCACGTGCCCCGACTCCGTCACGGAAAACGCCTCCACGCCCATGCCGTGGGCTATCTGGACGAAATCCGGCCTGCGGCTGTAAAGGGTGTTCGAGTAACGCTCGTTATAGAAGAGCTCCTGCCACTGCTTCACCATCCCCAGACAATTATTGTCGAAAATGAAAAGCTTGATGGGCATCTTGTATCTGGCGTATGTGTCGAGCTCCTGAATGTTCATCATGGCGCTGCCGTCGCCCGCTATGCAGATGACCGGCAGCTCGGGACGCGCGAAGTGAGCGCCCATCGCGGCTGGAATTCCGAAGCCCATTGTGCCCAGCCCTCCGGACGTTATAAAACGCCTCGGATAAAGCGTTTTGTGATACTGCGCCGTCCACATCTGATGCTGGCCGACCTCCGTAACCACGATAGCCTCGCCCTTCAGCGCGTCGTCCATCGCGTCGAATATCTGCCACGGATGCACATCCTGCCCGGTCGAGTTGCGCGCCAGCGGTTCGTCCGTCTCGAAGGCCTTTATCTGCCGCATCCACTCCGCCCGATGCGCCGAATCATGTCCCTTCGAGGCTTCGGTGAGCTGTCGCAGAAGCTTTGCGGCGTCCCCTATGAGCCAGACGTCCGCGTCGACGTTCTTTCTTATTTCAGCGCTGTCGATATCGATATGTATGACTCTGGCCGAGCGGGCAAATTCCGCCAGTTTGCCGGTGCTTCGGTCGCTGAAGCGCGACCCGACCGCTATGATGACGTCGGCGTTTGTGATGGCCCTGTTCGCCGCGACAACGCCGTGCATGCCCATCATGCCAACCCTGTTCGGATGGTTGTCGCTTATGGCGCCCTTTCCCAAAAGCGACGTCGTCACCGGAATCTCCAGATGCTCCGAAAATTCCAGCAGCGCGTCGAACGCCCGGGAGACGTTGACCCCATTGCCGGCTATGAGCACCGGGCGCAGCGCGCCCTTTATCAGGGCGCCCGCTTCGTCCATCCTGCTCAGATCCTCGTCTGGCTCCGTTTTATATCCCAGAAACGCTGTGCCGGAAGAGGAAGGCCGGATATATTCGCCGGAAATTTTCTGGATGTCCACGGGAAGGTCGAGCAATACGGGCCCCGGGCGTCCGGATGACGCTATGAAAAACGCGTCCCTCAGCATCTGGGGAATATCCTCCGGAGTGCGCACCTGCATGCTGTGTTTGACTACGGGCATGGAGACGCCCAATATAAAAGCCTCCTGAAACGCGTCGGTGCCTATGGCGGCGGTTGCCACCTGACCGGTTATGGCCACCATCGGAGACGAATCCATGCACGCGGTCGCGATTCCCGTAACGAGATTCGTGGCCCCCGGGCCCGATGTGGCGACGCAAACGCCAACATCGTCGCCAACGCGGGAAAACCCGTCCGCCGCGTGAGCGGCGGCTTGCTCGTGGCGAACGAGCACGTGCTGTATTTTGGAGTCATAAAGCGCGTCGTAAAGAGGTATGACCGTTCCTCCCGGCAGACCGAATATCGTCTTGACCCCTTCGTCCTCCAGCGATTTCACAAGAATTTCAGCGCCTGACAACCCCACAGGCAATCCCCCCTTATATCAGTTTTAAAACCGCGTCCCCTACGCGAGAGCAGGAGGCGTTTCCCCCGAACTCGAACGGCCTCTCCCCCTGGGGCGAACGCTCCAGATAACCCCTCACAGCCCGCTCCACATTTCCGGCGGAATCCGCGAGACCTATATGACGCAGCATCAGAGCTCCGGAGAGGATCGCCGCTATCGGATTCGCGCGGCCGGAGCCGGCTATATCCGGCGCGGAACCGTGAACCGGCTCGAACATCGACAGCCCGTCTCCTATATTGCCGCCGGCTGCCGTGCCGAGCCCGCCGGCGAGCCCCGCCTGAAGGTCGCTCACGATATCGCCGAAGAGATTCGGGCAGAGCAGCACCCCGTAGGCGACGGGATTGCGAACCAGATGATAGCAGAGCGCGTCCACATTTGCCGTGTCCCACTTCATCCCGGGATACTCCGACTCTATGACGCCCTTGGCCGTGTCCTCGAAGTATCCATAGAGAGCGGGCGCCGCGTTCGACTTCGTGACGATCGTCACTCGGTTTTCGCCCCTGTCGCGCGCGGTCTCGCACGCGTATCTCGTTATCCTCTCCGCCCCATGTTTCGTGTTGAGCGCGACTTGCGCCGCAAACGGCATCTTGGGGGAGATGGAGAGCTCGAGCCTGCCTCTCAGGGAATATCCGCCCCGTTCGAGATCGAGCCGCGTTTCGAGCTTATCGAGGGAGGGGTCGTAAACCTCCCCCAGCCCCATGTACAGATCCTCAGTATTCTCTCTGATAACGACAGAATCCATGACCGCTCCGCAGAGCGGCACAGGCGTCGGCACGTTCGGCAGAGATTTCGCCGGACGCAGGTTGACGTACTGGTCGAACACGAAGCGGAGGGTGAGCAGAATACCGCGCTCGAGAATACCGGGCTTGACCTGCGGGGAACCTATCGCGCCAAGCATCATTGCGTCGCAATCCCCCATCTCCGCCATGGCGGATTCGGGCAGTATTTCGTTCGTCGTGACGTAGTGGGAAGCCCCAAACGGATATTCGACCCAATCTATAGCAACTCCATCTTTCGAAGCGGCCGCGCTCGCGATGCGTTTAGCCACAGTTATGACCTCCGGCCCAATCCCATCGCCGGGGATCACCGCGACCGTGAATTTATTCTTTTCGGGCCCGCTCATTTCGACCGCTCCAGTCTTGCCCGCACGTATGGCACGAGACCGCCGGCCGAGAGGAGGCCGCGCAAAAATTCAGGCGCGGGCGCGGCGTTCCAGACATGTCCGCTCGTTTTGTTCTCGATCCGGCCAGTCGCTATATCTACCGCCATTTCATCCCCTTTTTTCACAGCTCCGGCGGAAGCCGCCTCCGGGCACTCCAATATCGGAAGCCCTATGTTTATGGCGTTGCGGTAGAATATCCGGGCGTATGAAGCCGCGATAACGCAGGACACGCCGAGCGCCTTTATCGCTATCGGCGCGTGCTCCCTGCTCGACCCGCACCCGAAGTTCGCCCCCGCCACCATCACATCGCCGGGACGGACGGAGGACGCGAACACATCGTCTATATCCTCCATACAGTGCGGCGCGAGCCGCTCGGGATCGCTCGTCGAGAGGTAGCGCGCCGGTATTATGACGTCAGTGTCGACGTTGTCGCCGTAGACCCACGCTTTGCCTGATATTTTCATGCCGTTTGCGTCACTCATAGCTCATCACCACGCCTTGTCAAAGATTCGGGACGTCGCGAGGATCCGCGACATGTCCCGCTATGGCGCTCGACGCCGCCACGAGAGGGCTCGCCAGTATGATCTCGCTGTTCTTGTGTCCCATGCGGCCGACGAAGTTCCTGTTGCTCGTCGAAACGCAGCGCTCGCCCTCGGCCAGTATCCCGAGATGCCCTCCCATGCACGGCCCGCACGTCGGCGTGCAGACCGACGCTCCAGCGTCCGTGAATATCCTCACCCAGCCCCTGTCCAAAGCTTCGTTGTATACCTCGTAGGTCGCCGGAATGACCATCAGCCTCACCCGTTCGTGCACCTTCCTGCCTTCGAGCACGCGGGCCGCCGTCTCGATATCGGAGAGCCTTCCGTTTGTGCAGCTTCCGATGAAGACCTGATCTATCTCGATCGACGAACACTCGCGCGCCGTCTTCGCGTTGCCTGGCAGATGAGGCAGGGCGACGGTCGGCTCCACTTGGGAGGCGTCTATCTCGACCGTTCTGAAATACTTCGCGCCGTCGTCCGGATAAGCCGGCGTAAAGTCCCGCGACTTGCGGGCATTTGCGTACGCCAGAGTATGCTCGTCCGGAACGAAGAGCCCGCATTTGGCCCCCGCTTCTATAGCCATATTGGCCATGGTGAACCTGTCGTCCATGGAGAGCGCCGATATGGCTTCCCCGTGAAACTCGAGCGACATATACCTCGCCCCCTCCACCCCGATGAGACCTATGAGGTGGATGATAAGATCCTTGCCGCCTATCCATTTCGACGGTTTGCCGTTCATGACGACCTTTATCGTCTCGGGAACCCGAAGCCATGTCTCGCCGAGAGCCCATACGGCCGCGAGGTCGGTCTGCCCCATGCCAGTGCCGAGAGCTCCGAGAGCCCCGTATGTGCAGGTGTGGCTGTCCGCCCCTATCACTATCTCGCCAGGAAGGGCGTTGCCCGTCTCCGGGATGAACGCGTGTTCCACTCCGACTCGCCCTACCTCCCAATATTTGAGGCCCTGCTCGCGGGCGAAGATTCTCGCGGCGCGAGACTGCCCGGCGGAGGCAATATCCTTGTTCGGGGTGAAGTGGTCTGGTATTATCGCGCATCTTTCCGGGTCGAACACCCGAACAGCGCCCATTTTTTTAAACTCGGCTATGGCCGGCGGCGCGGTGATGTCGTTCGCGAACGCGAAATCTACCGAGACCTGGCATACCGATCCGGGAAATACCGCGTCTTTTGTGTGTGAGGCTATTATCGCCTCGACCATTGTGCGCCGCATGTCAGATCGCCACCTCGCGCGCGGCCGCCACAGAGTAGAGGCGATTTACGGCCTCGAGATACGCCCTCATGGTTGCCTCGATTATGTCGGTGCTGGCGCCTCTGCCCTGAGCCTTGATCTCCTTGTAGCGCAGTATGACGTGAGCTTCGCCGAGCGCGTCCGCGAGTTCGCTCGTCGCCCTGATGTGAAACTCCACAAGCTCGGGCTGGAACGGCAGTATCTTCAATATCGCCTTGTAGGCCGCGTCGACCGGCCCGTTGCCGACGGACGCCTCCGTGGTTTCGGTCCCGTCGTGGGCGAGAGTTATGGAAGCCGTCGGTTTGCCGCCGGAGCCTATCGTCACGGTGAAATCCCTCAGCTCGTAGCGTATCTCCGGCGTGAGCCGCAATATGCGGTCAAACAGGAACGCCTCTATATCGCCGTCGGACACATCTTTCTTCTTGTCGCAGAGCTCCTTGAAATACTCGAACGCCGATGCGCTCTGTTCGGTTGTGAGCTGATATCCGAGAGTCTCGACCCGCTCGTTGAACGCGTGGCGTCCCGAGTGCTTGCCGAGGTGTAAGTCCGTGCCGGGCGCTCCCACGCTCTCCGGCGTCATTATCTCGTACGTCGCCCTGTTGCAGAGCATTCCGTGCTGATGTATTCCGGCCTCGTGGGCAAACGCGTTTATGCCTACTATGGCCTTGTTCGGCTGCACTGGAACGCCTGTCAGTCCGGATACGAGCTTGCTTGTCGGGTAAAATTTCGTCGTGTCTATTTTTGTGTCCGCGCCGAAATGATCCTTGCGCGTGCGCAGACACATGACTATCTCCTCCATGGAAGCGTTGCCCGCCCGTTCGCCCAGGCCGTTTATCGTACATTCGACCTGACGCGCGCCCCCGCGAACAGCGGCGAGTGAATTCGCCACGCCGAGCCCGAGGTCGTTGTGGCAGTGCACGGACCAGATCACATCCGGTTTGTTCACCCTCGTTATTATCGCGCGGCAGAACTCCTCGAACTCATGCGGCATCGCGTAGCCGACCGTGTCGGGGATGTTGAGCGTCGTGGCCCCGCTCTCTATGGCGAGAGTGAAGACTTCGACGAGGAAATTTATGTCAGACCTGCTCGCATCCTCGGCGGAGAACTCCACGTCCGGCGTAATGCTTACGGCAAGCTTCACGCCGCGCTCCAGCTCTTTCAGGACATCGTCCGGCTTCATTTTGAGTTTGTACTCCATGTGAATCGGGCTCGTCGCTATGAACGTGTGGATGCGCGAACGCGCCGCGCCGCGCAGAGCCTCCCCGGCGGATGTGATGTCGCCCTCCTTGGTGCGGGCGAGCCCGGCGATTATCGGGATCCGCACCTCGGCCGCCACATTCGCGACCGCGTCGAAGTCGCCCTTGGAGGACGCCGGAAAACCGGCCTCTATTATATCCACGTTGAGGCGCTCCAGGGCGCGAGCTATCTGCACCTTCTCGCCGGTGTTGAGGTTGATGCGGGCGGCCTGCTCGCCATCCCTCATCGTGGTGTCGAAAATGCGTACAATGCCACCGTCGCTCATGGATCAGTACTCCGGGGCTTCTTTCTTATCGAGCCACGGCATCATGCCGCGAAGCTCTTTGCCGACGCGCTCTATGAGCTGGTCGCGCTCGGAGGACACCCATTTCTTCATCTTCGGGCGGCCCGCCCTGTTTTCGAGGATCCAATCTTTTGCGAACGTTCCGTCCTGTATCTCCGCCAGTATCTTCTTCATCCTGGCCTTCGTTCCGTCGTCGACAACGCGGCTGCCGGATACTTCGTCGCCGTACTTCGCCGTGTCGCTGACGGAATAGCGCATCCACGTGAGTCCGCCCTCGAAGATGAGATCGACGATGAGCTTAACCTCGTGCAGACACTCGAAATACGCGACTTCGGGCTGATACCCAGCCTCCACGAGCGTGTAGAAACCGGCCTTGATGAGTTCGCTCAAACCGCCGCACAGGACGGCCTGCTCTCCGAAGAGGTCGCTCTCAGTCTCCTCCCGGAACGTCGTTTCGAGTATGCCGGAGCGCCCCGCTCCGATGCCTACGCCATACGCGAGGGCCGTGTCCATCGCTCGGCCGGAGGCGTTCTGATAGACGGCCACAAGCGCGGGAACGCCCTTGCCCTCCGTGTACATGCGGCGGACGATGTGGCCGGGGCCCTTAGGGGCTATCATGAATACGTCGTTTTTCCTGGAAGGAGTCACCTGTCCGAAATGGATGGCGAACCCGTGCGCGAAGGCCAGCACGGCGTCCTCCTTCATATTGGGCGCTACGTGCGTGTTGTAGATGTCGGCCTGAAGGTGGTCGGGCATGAGAAACATGATGATGTCGGCGCGCTTCGCCGCGTCCGCGACGGAGAAGACCTCGAACCCATCGCCGCGAGCCGTTTCGCGCGACTTGCTGCCCTCGTGCAGCCCTATTACCACCGATACTCCGCTGTCCTTGAGATTCTGGGCGTGAGCGTGTCCCTGGCTGCCATATCCGAGCACCGCCACCGTCTTGCCCGATAGAACCTTCAAATTCGCGTCTCTGTCGTAGTACACTTTCGCCATCACAAACACTCCTTCTCGAATATATAAATATAATTTATTGAAACAAACGCAATTGCCTTGGGGAATCGCCCCTCAGATGGCCACCTCGTATTTATATTTCTCCGCGCCGCGAAGGGAGTCCCCCGCTTCATCCGCGCGGAATCCGGCGCGACCGAGCGCCACCGAGCCGGAACCAGCGCGTTCGAGTATTCCATACTCGCGCAGAGCCTCCGTACAAGCCTGAACCTTGCCCTCGTCGCCAGTGACCTCGAGCGTCAACGCGTCGCTGCCCATGTCGACGACGCGGCACCTGAACACGTCCGCTATCTGAAGAATATGAGGCCGGGTCTCCATCGTCGCCCTGACCTTGATTAGCGACAGCCAGCGCTCGACGAACTTGCCCTTGTGGCTCAGGTTTTCGACGGATATTACCTCGATGAGCTTGCCGAGCTGCTTTTCAACCTGCTCGTGCGCCCATTCGTCCGCATCGACCACAATGGTAAATCGCGATATCCCGTCGACGTTCGTCTCCGAAACGCTCAGGCTAGCGATGTTGTAATTGCGCCGATAGAAAAGACCCCCTATCCTCATCAAAACGCCCGGACTGTCCTGTGTCAAAACGCTGAATGTACACCTCACAACACTCACACCCACTTTCTTTATATCAAATCCACATTTTAAACAAAAAAACGCACAAAAAAGAGCCGGAACCCCGAAGGATCCCGGCCCGGTCTCGACTAATGCTGATTCAAGCACCAATCGGCCTCGGGCGGGACCCGCGGCTAAGTACCAGAACCAGAGTAATTATGAAACTTCCTATAGAAGTCATATACACGGCGACCCCTCCTCCCGAAGCAATATCCTTAACATGATGCCTAAACGTGTTGACATTTTATATACATGAACGGGCGCTGTCAATAGCAAGGAGAAATTTTTCAGGACAAATTCCATTTATCGAGAAATTCCTCCATCCTCTTTAGCGCCGCCGTGACGATACGCTCACCCTTTTCTTTAGTCGCGCAAGTCGGGTCGCCCAGTATCCACGTGTCGCCGCATTCGTCGAAGAGATGGAAGCGGATTATGTCAGGATAGTCGTAGAAACCGTCAACCTTGTTGGCGGCCTTTACCGCGCGGTCCATCTTGACGAGATCCGGCCTCAAATATAGGAAACATGACGTTCCGGCCTCGCTCGCATGTCCATGTGCCATCCATCCCTCGTTGTCCAGTATCCCCTCTTTGGCCGATATCGGCTGTATGAAACGCCACCAGTCGAATATACAGCTGCTGACGCCGTTATCCATTCTCATACGCCACGCGACCTGCGATATGATAGACGTATTGCCCACGTGAGGACTCATAAAAACGAACCTTTTTGCGCCGTGCTTCACAAGGCTGCCGCAAATATCATCGAGATATGCCTTGAGACTTTCCGGGCGAACCGTGATGGTCCCCGGCCCCCATACCATTATTGAATCCCCCACAGTCAGGGTCGGACCGACGAGCCAGCCTCTGCGGTCGGCAAGCCTCGCGGCTATCTCCTCGGCCACTATCGTATCCGCGCCCATGGGAAGATGAGGCCCCCACACCTCGCACGCCCCTATGGGAATTATTACAGTTCCCGTTTTTTTAATCAGCTCCTGAAAATCGAGTGTGTTCATTTCCATCAATTTCACTATTACCGAACCTCCTTTATATCACAACGACGAATTTCGATAGTACCGGCACGGGTATTGGCGAACATAACCGCGCCAGCAAAGCGAGATTTACCGTATCAACCCCAGCGCTCTTGGAAGAAATAGCGTCAGGGCAGGGAACAACGTCAGCAGGATAAGCCCGACTACTGTGGCCAGAAGCAGCGGCACCACAGGAGGAGTGAGCTCCTCTATCGTGATCTGCGATATCCTGCATCCGACGTATAGGTTCATGGCCACAGGCGGCGTTATCGTTCCGATCGCGACCATGATCGTCACCATCACGCCAAACCACACCGGATCCCAACCATACCGGTTCATCAGAGGCATTAGTATCGGCATGAAGACATATAGCATCGACACGCCATCCAACAGCATCCCCCCGAAAAATAGTATTATGTATATCATCGAGAGCATCACATACTCGTTGGACGAGATACCAAGCAGCAGATTGGAGCTCTTCTCTATCAATCCGACGGTGGAACCGATCCATGCGTAAAGCCCCGCGCTGGCGCATATGAACATGATGGTGGCCGACACCCTGACGGTCTCAACAAGCAGGTCGCAGATGTCCTTGAGGCCGATGCGCTTGTACACCACCACTCCGATCAGCAGCCCATAAACGCAGGAGACAGCCGCTGCCTCTGTGGGGGTGAAGACTCCGCCATATATTCCGCCGAGTATGATGACCGGGGCCAACAACGCCCAGAACGCGTCCTTAAATTTACGCAGAAACTCTCCCCAGGATTTTTCGAACGTTTCTCCGCGATATTTTTTTCTTCCGCACGTTATGTATGCCGACACCACCAGGCAGAGCGCGATTACGACGCCCGGAACCAAACCGGCGGCGAATATCGCCCCGACAGAGACGCCGGTGATTACCGCATACATAATGAATGTGATGCTTGGCGGTATTATTATCGCGAGGCCGGACGCCACGCAAATGACGGCAGTGGCAAAAGATTTATCGTATCCCGCCTTCACCATGCCAGGTATGAGCACCACTCCGATAGCCGCTACTGTGGCGGCCGTGGATCCGCTGATCGCACCCCAGAATGTCGCCACGCAAATGGCGGCAATCGCCAGCCCTCCCGTCACGTGCCCGAACACATACTTCAAGAGATTGACTATCTTGTCCGCGATACTCGCCTTGTCCATGATATTGCCGGCCAATATGAAGAACGGTATCGCAAGCAGCGGGAACTTGGCGATATTGGCGAAATAGTTATAGCTCGTCATTACTACCCCCATGTCCCAATACCACGCCACAACGACTGCGGAAAGAGCGAGCGAGACGCCTATGGGGATCTTTAGGAGGAGGGGTATTATAAAGAGCGCGATGGCCCACAGCGCCGGATCGTTCAACATGTGATTCATGCCGAGTCACCTAGTAATTTTCCGCTCTGAGATCATCCCGCGTCCTCAGGATGATACGGAATATCGTGAACACGCCGGCCATCGGCATCGAGATGGTAAATAGCCATACAGGGAGCTCCATAGCCTCGGTCATCACTCCCATGAGTATTTCATCTCTCACCTCCAGGACGCCGAAATA
Source organism: Synergistaceae bacterium (assembly GCA_031289955.1). Taxonomy (GTDB): domain Bacteria; phylum Synergistota; class Synergistia; order Synergistales; family Synergistaceae; genus JAIRKI01. Next base: position 9,067 of record JAITOL010000071.1, on the reverse strand, counting down.
CGTGAAAACCGCGAAGAACGCGATGGAACAGACTGCGGCAAGCAGATAGAGCACCCTCCGCCCTCCCTTTTTAAACCTGTTATATATCACTGAAACCGCCATATTGGCCCCCTCGCGGAATGCCAGGGACACTCCAAGCAGGGTTATCCAGACAAAGAGGTAAAGGGTGAGTTCTTCGGTAAAAGCCAACGAGAACTTCAGCACATATCTGGTGATCACATTTATAAAAGCAATGGACACCATCACCGCCAGGAAAATGGCGCCCAGCGCCTCTTCAAAGTGATAGAGAACAAATCGTTTGATCATAGCTTGATTCCTCCTGTTTCAGTTGTCGAATGAGGGTCAAGATGGAAGGCGCGCTATGGAGGGAAGAGGCAGCGACTCCCCCCTCGAAACGCAAACCCTCTTATCAGTACGCCGCGTTATCCATGTCCTCTTCGGCTGCTTTGACAAGATCCCGACCAATCTTGGGAATCCACTTTTCCCGGACAGGGGCTACTATGTCGGCAAATGCCCTTATCTCCTCCTGAGTCAGCAGCGTGACCTGTACGCCCTTCGATTCGACGAATGCCCTCGGATTTGTAGCCGCGATGTCGTCCTCCGGCGGATACAGGCCGTTAGCCTTCAGCCATTTCGCGGACGAACCATCGTCGAGACCGAGACGCGAGAGACATCTGTTGTAGATACCAGCCTCCCGCGCGCACTCGGAAACTATCGTCCGCACATCCTCGGGGAAGCTGTCCCAAACTTTCTGATGCACCACATAGATGAGAGGATCCATGTTATAGCTCCACTCCGTGAGGTACTTCTGGAATTCGTAAATCTTGTTTGGAAGATACACGGCGTATGGGTTCTCCTGCCCGTCGACAGTGTTCTGCTGAAGAGCTGTGATGGCTTCGGCCCAGCTTATGTTCATAGGATTGGCGCCGAGTGCGTTGAATATGTCTATGAAAAGAGGACTGCCGACAACTCTGATTTTGAGGCCATTGAGCTCGGCCGGCGTCCTCACAGGCCGGATGTTGTTCGTGAGCTCCCGCGTCCCCTGCTCGCCCCAGGCAAGTATCCTGAGATTCATATTTGCCACCTTCTCAGCGATCATTTCACCGGCTTTGCCGCTCGTGACAGCGTCCAGAGCTTTGTACTTGTCCGGCATGGAGCTTATGAACCAGGGAAGGAGAAACAGGTTGCCCTCTGTAAATTGCGGCGCCCAGTTGATGAACGACGACAGAGAGAAGTCGCCCACATTGTTCTTCATGAGGAGAAGCTCGTTTGTGGCCTTACCGGAAAACAGCTGACCGTTCCAATACACCTTTATGTTCACACGACCGTCAGTTTTTTCCCTGACCTGCCGGGCGAACCTCGCCACGGCCTTGCCCATAGGGGTGACCTCCGAGATATTGACGCTCAACTTGTATTCGCCCTTGTATCGCGGTTCCGCCGCAAACACCGGACATGTGAGACTCGAGGCCAGAAAAGCGACAAACAACATTGCGAAAAGGATTTTTTTCATAGTATCCACCCCATAACCCTATAGTGATTTATGCATAGAGAGGTATTTGTCGACCTCCATGAACTTGTAAAGTTCGCCCTTTTTGATGTACTCCTGCCTCTGCTCGTCCTTCTCGTCAGCAGCCTCCGCGACCAGGATGAGTTTGTCGGCGGATTCGAAGGGTATCACCGCAGCCCCGTCTTCATTGGCCAGGATAAGGTCGCCAGGGTTTACGTTGACCCCTCCCACAGCGACCGGGATGTTTACGTCGCTCCTGAAGCCCACGAACTTCGTCGTAAGATTCGTGCGGCCCCTGGAGAGGACGGGAAAATCGAGATCGATTATTCGGGCGGAGTCCACCACAGGGCCGTCAATGATCGCCCCGGATAATTTGCGCTCCCTGGCACAGATAGTCGTGATCTCGCCCCAGCAGGCATGCCTTTTCTCTCCCTGGATGTCCACCACTATGACATCGCCCTCCTCGGCCCGCCTGATAGCGTCATAAACCGCAGCCGAACATACCGGAGTAATTCGGCAGGTAACGGCAGCGCCGACAAAATAGAAAGGCTTGTGAAGGACTGGCGTCAGGTCGTTCGACATGAAACCAAACTCTACGACATGCCCGAGTTCTCCTGGATGAATTTTTTTGTAGCGCTCAATTAGTTCTCTGGGCAGCCTTCTCGGCACGTCTTGAAAAATGTTCATTACGATCTCCCCCTGATAATGTTTTATGTTTACCTGTGCGTATCGCGGCATCAAAACTATTAGCGCCGCCCTTGCCTTAACCGTTTCCTACTCCCACACATACGACTCGGGCCTGCGATTAGTCAGGCATGGCACTTCATTTCTCAGCTTGTCGACGTAGTCGATGTCGATTTCAGCCATGATTACGCACTCCCTGTCGCTTGCCTTCGCTATCGTGTTGCCCCATGGGTCAACTACCATGGATCTGCCGTATGTGTGCATCGTCGGTTTGATCCCTATCTGATTCGGACAGATCATATAGCACTGGTTCTCTATGGCGCGGGCTCTGATGAGACTTTCCCAGTGATCCTTGCCGGTATACAAAGCGAACTCGGCCGGATTGAAGATCACTTTGGAGCCTCGAAGCGTGAGTATTCTGTATATCTCAGGGAAGCGTATGTCGTAGCATATCGCAAGGCCCATCCTGCAATACTCGGTATCGAAACTGACTATATTGCCACCCGGTTTGATGGTGTCGGATTCTCTGTAAGTAACGCCATCCTTCACGTCGACGTCGTAGAGATGAATCTTGTCGTAGACCGCGGCCACCTCGCCTTTTGGCGAATAGACGACTGTGGTGTTGCGCATCCTGTTCTCACCATGGATGCTCTGATATATGCTCCCGCCGTGTATCCAGATACCATGTTCTCGCGCCTTTGACGCCATGAATTCCGTGGTCGGTCCGGGAATGTTCTCCGCGTTCTCCTTTGCGCCCTTCTCATCACCGATGTATGTGCACATTTCCGGCATGGTGACGAAATTGGCGCCTCTTTTCACGGCCTCGTCGATAAACCTTCCAATCTTCTTCAGATTGGCGGCCTTATCACCCTGTGTGTCGATTTGAAGCAGCGCGACATTGAAACTGTTCAACTCTCACTCATCTCCTTCTTTTTTTGATATCCTGGCGCCGATCTTCAGACACAACCCATTTGTCGTTGTAAACGAATCGCTTCCGGCATCGGAAGGCCCGTTCAACAAAACATCACACGACATTTTACGGCGCTAAAACGACGTTTCCTGCGAGTATGGTCATTTATCCCAAGTTATTTCAACGCGGAGCGCTGCGGTCTTTCTAAATCAACGCGCTTTCTGGGAGTTGATTTAGAATTAGAATCAGTATTACTTGATTTTATTTACCCTGCGATCATTTTTTCGGAGCTTCATTACCAGAGAATCAGACAAGACGGCTCTTTCCGCTCTCTATATGGGCTATCATCTCGCGACCAGCCGCATCGGCGTCGCGGGCCACAAGTGCCCGGAATATCCTGTTATGCTCCTCCAGAGTGCTCTTCATTCGATCCGGCCTCATCAGTATATAAAGCCCCGCGGTAAAGGATCTTTCCCTGAGTTGCTGCATAATGCTTATGAAAAGAGAGTTTCCGCTCTTTTCGCAAAGATACATGTGAAACTCCTCGTCCGACTTTATGAAACGCCTCGGGTCATCAGCCTTCTCCGCAGCCGATTGCTCTTTGAGCAACTCTCTTATATAAGCGGAATCTTCATCGGAAAAACCAGGAGCTATTTTCATCGCCATGAAACCCTCGAGGGCTATGCGCACATCGTTGATTTCCCGCATCTCCTGAACAGTCATCTCCCTTACCATGACCCCCTTCTGAGGGATGATAATGACATGCCGCTCCAATTCCAGTTTCTTCAGCGCCTCCAGGACAGGCGCCCTTCCCATGGAGACTAGCTCGGCGAGTTCATTGGTGGGAATGATCCGATTTTTATCGATCAACCCCTCCCTCAAAAGCGTCTTCAGGCTCTCATACGCGTTTATCGTCTTTGACCTTTGCCCATTCACATATAAGCGCTCCTTTGTTTGAATCGGGCTGATGAGATATATTACGTAAAATGTTACATATCATATTACTGATGATCCGAAATCTTGTCAATGAGTATATTGCGCGAAGATTACAAGAAATATTTTATCCGGAGAATGCCGCGAGGTCGTATATTGGTAATGGCGTAACGATAGTCAATCGGCGATACAAAAAAGCTCCGAGTACTCCCCGTACCCCTCTTTTTCGAGGTCGCGCGCCGGGATAAAACGCAGCGCGGCGCTGTTGACGCAGTATCGCAGCCCGCCGTACTCGCGCGGGCCGTCGTCGAATACGTGGCCGAGGTGGGAGTCTCCGACTCTGCTTCTCGTCTCCGTTCGGGTTATTCCGTAGCTTCTGTCGACGATTTCTTTTATCGCGCCTTGATCCATCGGTTTTGTGAAGCTCGGCCAACCGCAGCCGGAGTCGAACTTGTCGCAAGACGAGAACAGCGGTTCGCCGGTGGCGACATCGACGTATATTCCCGGTTCGTGGGAATTGTAAAACTCGTTCGCGAACGGAGGCTCGGTGGCGGATTCCTGTGTGACGCGGTACTGCTCGTCAGTGAGGACACAGCGAAGCTCTTCTCTTGAATGGCGATGGTATTTTCCGGGATCGACTTTCATTATCGATGAGCGTCAATCCGAGGTGAGATTGCCGGAGAGTTGTTTTACTTGCGGCAGGTCGCGTATAGGCAGCGTTTTGACCGCTAAAAGCAACGTTTCTCTATCCGACTGATCGAGATGACGCAAATCTCCGCCGTGAAAATAGGTCATTGCTTTAAGGCTTTCGGAAGGGGGAAATTGTTTTCCGTACAAAGCCGCCGCGCCGGCCAGGCCATGCTCCAAACTCGCGCCATTTCGCAGCATTGCGGCAACGTCTTTATAGTCTTTTGCTTCGACTCGTTGCAGCAGCGTTGCAAGTTTCATAGCCATGAGATCGTCGAGAGAAGCTATTTGAGCGACGCCGTCGTTTGTGATAAGAGGCTCGCCTATTCTCCCCAATTGAATGTCGCCAAAAAATGAAAATTTTACGTTTGTTTCTGTTAAATAAGAGCGTGTGTTTTGCGCGAATTGTATTCGTTCAGAGTTATTTAAGAATGGCAACGCCGCCAACAGTTCATAATCTTTTGCTTCATTCAGCGGAAGATGGGAAAAGAAATCAAAGTCGATGGAGGAACGATGCCCAAGGTGCAAAGCTATGGCCGTACCGCCGTACAATACAAACCCTAAATCTTTGCAAGGCGAAAGCTTAGCCCATAGAGCTTTCTGGGCGGCGGGCAAAATGTCGCATCGAGGCGTCAATATTTTCATGACGTGATCCTTTTCGGCATCGGCGGCGTTTTGTCCGCTAAACGGACATGCCAGAAATTCCATGATCGTTCGTTGAATTGCCCTATTTCAGCTTTACTCAGGACGGCTAAAAGTTCTTGAGTGGGGAAAAGCTCAACCAGTTTACACATATCGTTCCATATTCCGATATTCATTACCTGGGCCAGAACTCTTTGAGGATATGCCATAGCGCCGGTTGTCGTTTCCCACCAAATATAACGCTTCGCCGCGTGAAGCAGGAAAGCGTTTTGCGCCTCATTCATGTTTGTTTTTTCCTCGGACGAAATCATCATGACCGCGTCACTGCTCCACGCGCTCTTTGCCTCGCTCGGCCTTCACAATCAGAGATTTGAGCGACAGCCGTATGAACGGCTCCCCTTCGTCCTCGTAGCTTTCGAGCACTCCCGTCGCCTCGACCCAATCGTTGTCGCTCGGGTACGTCGCATTCTCGTTGTGCCACACGACCTCGAAACCGGCGTTCGAATCGTAGCCGCAGCACCCCGGGCCAAAACGGTAGACGAAATAGCATATCGGGTCGACGTCGTCTATTACGCCAAGGATGCCTTCGAGCCTTATGGTGCGTCCCATATATTCGTCGGGGTTTACGTAGACGTCGTTCGTCTGAGTGACGAACATCTTCTCCTTGATATCGATTATTTCGTCGTCCGCGAACGCCGACGGCGCAAGAAAGAAGCCCACGAAAAACGCGAAAACAAAAATCTTGCGCAAATATCTCATCATTTGAACACTCCCGTTCGATTCATGAAAAACCTCGCCGCGCTGAGCGCGCAGAAAACCACTATGTTCGCGCAGACGACACTCGCCCCTGTCGGGGTCGCGTACTGATACGATATGACGATCCCGGTCACGAAGCAGACTACCGATATGACCGCCGACGACACGACGACTGATCTGAATCTCCGCAACACCCGCATCGACGACAGGGCCGGAAATATTATGAGGCTCGATATCAGCATGGCCCCCATCATCCTCATGGCGAGCACTATCGTCACGGCGGACAGGATGGCCAGCATCGTGTTGTAGAACCCAGCCCGGACGCCTGTCGCTCGCGCGAACGTCTCGTCGAACGTGACGGCGAATATTTTATTGTAGAAGAGCACGTACATCACGAGCACGACCGACGAGAGCGCCACGCTAAGATAAACGTCGCTCCTGCTCATGGCCAGTATGCTGCCGAACATGTAATTGCAGACGTCCGTGTTAATGCCGGTCGTCATCGATATGACCATCACGCCAAGGGCGAGGGAGCTCGTCGAAATGAGCGCGATCGCGGCGTCACCTCTAATTTTGCTGTTCTCGCTGATGCGAAGCAGCACGAAGGCCGCCGCTACGACAATGGGGATCGACACGGCAAGCGGCGCGGTGTTCGTGGCCATAGCTATGGCGAGCGCCCCAAAACCGACGTGGGACAGCCCGTCGCCTATCATCGAATACCTTTTCAGCACGAGACTGACGCCCAGTATTGACGCGCAAAGAGAAACGAGCAGGCCGACTATGAACGCCCGAACCATGAACGCGTAAGAGAACATCTCGGACAATATGGCCGGCAGATCAGGCATCAGGGGCCGCCCCGCTCTCTTCTCCCATTCCGGTGAACTTTCTTCCGGCGGCGCTTGCGAGGTATGCCTCGCGGGCGCCGAAAAACTCCTGCGAGCAGCCGATGTGAAGCACATGCGTGGCGCCTGACAGCGCGCGCCCCACGTCATGAGAGATCATCACTATCGCCATGTCGCCACGCGAGTGCAGTTCGTCTATTATGTCGTAAAAATCCTGCGCGGCCATCGGATCGAGCCCGGCCGTCGGTTCGTCCAGAATGAGAAGGCTGCCCGCCGAACAAAGGGCGCGCGCCAGAAGCACTCGCTGCTGCTGCCCGCCGGAAAGCTCGCCGAAGCATTTGTCCTTGAGACTTTCGATGTCGAGCCGCTTCATGTTGTAAATAGCGTTCTGTCTGTCGTTTTTCGAGTAAAACGGCATGAATCCGCGTCTTGCGAGGCATCCGGATATGACGACCTCGTACACGCCGGCGGGAAAATCGGCGCCGGCCGGGGAACGCTGCGGTATATAACCGACCCTGTTCGAAACGAGTCCGTCGCCGTACGTTATTCGCCCGGAGGCCGGCGGCATCAGCCGAAGCAGCCCTTTAGCGAGCGTGCTCTTTCCCGACCCATTTTCACCGACGACGCAGATGTAATTCCCCATCTCGACGTTGAAATTTATTCCGGTCAAGACCACATGGCCTCCGTAGGCCATGGAAACCCCCTCGCAGGATATGAGCGCCATCAATTAAGAGCCTCCCGAAGATTGAGAGCGTTTTGCGCCATAAGTTCGAGATATGTCCTGCCGCCCTCGAACTCATCGCGCGTGATGTTGTGGCATGAATGCAACAGCAGGCTTTTAGCCCCGGTATTCTCGCATATCGCGTTCGCCATGTTTTCGTTCGAGAATTCGCGGTAGAAGACGACCGGTATATTCTCGGCATTTATCTTGTTTATCAGAAAAGCCAGCGTGGCGGCGCTCGCCTCTGTTTCCGTCGAGCATCCCGGGAACGCCGCGTAATAATCCAGCCCGTAGGCGTCGACGAAGTAACGAAACGGGAATCGGTCGCCGAATATTATCGTGCGGCGTTTCGCTCCTCCGACAATATCCTCGAACGTCCTGTCGAGCTCGTCAAGCTTTTCCATATAGCCGGCCGCGTTCGCGCGGTAAAACGTCTCGTTGGGTTTATCGAGCCCGCAAATAATTTCCATAAGCTCGCTGGTTATCCTGCGCGCATTTTTGGGCGACGTCCAAACATGCTCGTCGTATTCGCTTTCGTCGGACGATTTTTCGCCATTTTCCTCCGCTTCTTCCCGCATACCCTCGACGAGTTCTTCCTCGACGGTGTCCACGAGATCCATAAGAGAAACTATCCTTATTTTCTCCCTGGCGTCAGGCGTCAGGGAATCGAGTATCCGTCTTGCCCAATCGTCCGACTCCCCTCCGACATATATAAAAATATCGGCGGCGGCGATCTTTTTAATATCCCGCGGCGTCGGATCGAACGAGTGACTCTCCGCGCCGGGGCGCAGAAGCATCGTCAGTTCGGCCTTGTCGCCGGCTATTTCCCGGACGAAATCGTACTGTGGAAATATAGTAGTGACGACATTGAGTTTTTCCCCGTCCGCGCGCGCCGGCACGCCGGACGCGAACATAAAACAAATTATAAAGAGCGACGACATGAGCGCCGCAAGAATTCCTTTCATCGCATAACCTCCAAAACAACTTTGTACAGATACAGTCAGGCCGGAAATAACGTATGCCGCGTGCCCGGAGGGCTCAGGCACGCGCCGCACGTTCCGTAGAACAGCGTGCTCGGCCCATCTATATGAAACGCTCTGCCGTCCGGCTCGCGCGTGTCGCGAAGAACGCTTTGAAGTTCCGGGTTATCGAAATGAACTATCCGCCCGCACTCCCTGCACATCAGGTGATAATGTTCCGCGCAGGCGTCTTCCCCGCCTATGAACTGATAACAGGCGGGACTGCCCTCGACCACCAGATACTTTCTCACCTCGCCGCTCTCCTCCAGTGACGCGAGAAATCTGTAGACGGTCGATTTTGCGACCGGCGTGCCGCTCGATTTCAGGATATCTATAATCTCATCCGCCGTCACATGGCTCCTGCCG
>JAITOL010000038.1 GCA_031289955.1 Synergistaceae bacterium | reverse complement strand
GGACCAAGGGAAACCGGCTTTGGGAATTCCGGTTCGTTTTTGGCCCTCCTCCACACGTGGTTCTTAGTGCAAGCAACCCGCTGGGCGACCTCGGAATCTTTGAGCCATTCGTTCATTTCAGGCCTTCCCCTCCCTTCCTCGCGGTTGTCAAGACGCGATTAAAACCCTCGCGCGTCCTCACGCCGCGTTTTTCATCCGGTAATCTTGCGATGCGAATTCTTGACGTACCGCCTGGCACGCCTGGTATTCAGCCTTGCTTATCCAGCTCTAATTGGTACAATTAGCGCGAATAGGGGGTGTTCCTATGTCGCAAGAGTTGGATATATTCCACTTTGACGAATCTCCTCAAAACTTCGAATCATACGCGAACGACAACGGGTTCCATTACTGGAGTTGCAAGGAATTCTTGACGCTCCTTGGATATGAAGTAACCGGAAGCGTTCAGCGAATGAAACCTGTCCAGCGAGCTATAACCGCTTGTAATACCCTCGGAATCCCGATTCAAGAAAATTTTGATTTCGGGGCGGATGATATAAAGATCACTCGCTTTGCCTGCTATCTCATCGCAATGAACTCCGACACAAAGAAACCTATAGTGGCTAAAGCTCAAACATATTTTGCCCATATTGCCGTTCAGTTCAGTCTTTACGCTCAAGAGACCGAAGTAATAGATCGAGTCCTTACCCGCGAAGAAATCACCCAGCAGGAACGCTCGTTGAGCGGGGTCGCTAAAGCTGCCGGAGTCGAATACTACGCTTATTTCCAGAACGCCGGGTATCGCGGCATGTATAACATGAATACAAGCCAGTTGAGAGAATTAAAGGGCGTTCCGGACAAACGCAGCCCTCTTGATTTCATGGGCGCCACCGAAAGCGCGGCAAACCTTTTGAGAATCAGGCTGACCGAGGAGAAAATCAAAAAAGACCGAGTCTCCGGTCAATATACCCTCGAAAATACAGCGCAAAATGTCGGCGGCGAAGTAAGAGACTTATTGATCCGCACCATCGGGCAAGCCCCAGAAGATTTACCGCCAGCCCGGATATTCGCAAAATCCACTCCGGACTAAAACAAACAAGTAAAGGCTTCCAATCAATTGATAAACCTAAAAAGAGATTGAAAGAGAAATAATTTCATAACTACGCCCCTCTTTCGAGGGGCCTTTCCTTCTCCCCATTACGCCCCGGGCGCACCATCGATCACCAGGAACTCCCCCAACTCATGTTTCAGTGCCGCGACCTCGCTCAGGATTGCCCTCTGATAGTAGCGCTCGAACTTTGGGCAGCTCAGGTGGAACCCGGGCTTGCCGTCCTTCTCGTCTTTTGGGCGATGGATATCGACCTCTATTTCAATCGACTGAGTGAAATCCGAACCTTTCAGCAACGCGATGTTGGCGTAAATCTTCTCCGGAACCTTGATTGTTCCCTCCGCTTCGCCGACCTTGATCGCCATTACATAGTTCTGGCTGTTGTCCCTGGTGAAATCGCCCTCGCTCTTTATGACGTAGCGGAAGTTTTGCGCGGCGTAAAGGATATCTTCGATGGTGTCTATCTCGCCCGTTTCGCGACGCTTCAGGAAATCGACCATTGACTTCACATCGAATACCTGGCCTTTTTCCAGAATCAGTCCCCACTCTTCGCCCTGCGGCGAGAGCGAGAAGTCGTAAACAATCTTGTCCTGTGGCCTGTCGGTTACGCTCGTATCGACAATGGCGTGGAAGCCCTTGTCGTTGACGAAAACAACAGCGTTCCATACGTCTTTTATATTTGCCTTCAAGAGCCTTACGAACGAGTCTGTTGAATTCGCGCTATACCGGAACCCTGCGTACTGGAATATCTTCTCGGCGTCCCCTACACGGAATACATGCTCGCCGGGCGTTTCGAATTTGATGTGCGTATCACTCATTTACCGTAGTCTCCTTGTCGACCTGTCCAGTGATTTTCTGGATTGGGAACAGATTCATTTGCGCCGGGGTCGCGTCCACCTTCAGGTTTCCGTAAAGATCGGAGTGGGCGAGTATCTGACGCGCCTTGCTCGGGAAAGTCGGCTTGACCTTGTACGATATTTCCAGCATCGTTTCCGTATCCCTTACCCGCTTCAGGCCGATTGTGATTCCGATTGACGCTTTATCATCCTCATTTACCATGCTTCCTGACAGCGCAGCCAAAAGCCTGCGCACCTCGTCGTTTAGCCCATCGAACGTTGTGAGATCGAGTACGATCCTATCGTTGTTCATCTCTGCGCCTCCATTCCTTTCATTGCTCACGCGGCCTCTTTCCAATCCAGAACCGCCGTCATTGCCTCCGCTTCAACCACCAGCAGATTGACCGTCTCCCCTCGCCTCTGCTTGCTAATACGTATAACACGTGTTAAAATATCTTTGGAGGGAACAAAAATGACATTCCGGGAAGCCGATAAGATGGTGAGAAAAGATGGTTGGTATCTCATATCAACCGAAGGTTCGCATCATCATTACAAACACAAGGGCAAACCTGGAAAAGTCACTATCCCAAAACACACCGGGGACTTGCCGCCGAGAGTCGTTGCCTCCATCAAAAAACAGGCGGGGATTAAATAGCCGGAAAGGATTGACCATTATGAAATTTGTTTATCCAGCTTGTTTTTATAAGGAAGATAACGAAAGATATTCCGTAACGATACCGGATTTCGATATTGCGACTTTTGGCGATAATATTGCCGAGGCAATGTATATGGCCTCCGACGCGATAGCCGGAAGGGTTCACCTTGCCATAAAGGAAGGCGAGCGTATCCCGTCGCCGAGAGATATAAAAGACGTAGAACCTGACGACGATTCCGGTTTTGTGTCTATGGTCTATGTCGATCTCGATTACAGCGCGCCTTCACGCGATGAAAGGCCAATAAAAAAGACGCTGACTATACCATCATGGCTCAATCAAGCCGCCGAACGCCAAAGGATCAACTTTTCCGCAACATTGAAAGAAGCCCTCATGGAAAAACTATCAGTCTGACGCTCGGACGATCCGGAGCGGCGTTGAAAATAAAAATTCGGGTGATATAAGTACCATAACGATGAACCTGTGTTTCAGTTGTCAAGGTGCGTCGAGATTCAGATTGTCCGCTATACCCTCCCCGCTTCCCTCGCCTTATTCAATTATTTCGGGTAGTCTATCGATGTCGTCATCATTACTGGCGGTGTATCTCCCGACAATCAGTTCTATCCACGGCGAGACGTCCCAAAGGTTTTCGATCAGTGCGCCATATCCCCTGCTAATTTCTTGATATTCTTTGTACTTATTCTGCATCTCGTCTACAGCCTCTTCGGAAATACCGAGTTCTCCCATTATGGCGAGCGCCTCTACCAGGCGTCGTTTCGCTGTGTCGATTTTCTTCTTTTGCTCAATCGCTTGTACCAGCGGTAAATTGTGTAGATGGTCTCTAAGCTGCTCCCTTGTCATGGTTGCCATTTCGCGGCCCTCCCCGCCTCTACCCGTTGAGCTTCTTCAGCTCGTCTCGTTTCGCTTTGTCTCCCACCAGCTCGGCGCGCAAATGATCCATAAACTGCTTGCCGATCTCGTCGACGTTCGTGTCCTTGGGGATTCGGAACAGCCCGAAAATATCGTTATCGCCCGTCCCGATCTTGAACTCGTTCATCCGCACTTCCATTGATTCCACCTCTTTCATGTCCAAAACAAAAGTAAATTTCAGCTCGTCGTCCGCCAGCCCGTTGAGGAGCTCGCTTTCCGTCACCCCCAGCACCTCGCAGAGCTTCTGGATGTCGGAGGCGCGGGGCTCGCGCTCGCCGGATTCCCAACGCCTAACTGTCATTTCATGGATACCCAACAATTCCGCAAGGTGAGATTGCGTTATGTTCTGGTGTTTTCTAAAAAATTTTAA
>JAITOL010000034.1 GCA_031289955.1 Synergistaceae bacterium | reverse complement strand
TCCTCAAGGGCGTCGAGTTTGCTCAGGTTTTCCTACTCGACGTATCTCATGCGCGCTATTTCTTCGCGCACCGGCATGTTGATCACTTCCCGCAGCAACGCGCCGCGAGTGAGAGCCTGCATGCCCAGCCTGTGAAACGTCAGTATGTTCCGCAGCATCTTGACCTGCTTGTCCATCGAGGCGTATGTGTCGATCTCGTGGAACGAGTTCTGGTGCAGAAAGTCCTCTCTGAGAGACTTAGCCGTCTCCATCGTCATGCGCTCATCTCTGGAGAGGGCGTCGATGCCGACGAGACGAACTATCTCTTTGAGCTGGTCTTCCTCTTCGAGGAGCGACATAGCCTGTATCCTCATCTCGCTCCATTCGCCGTCATACTTGTTGTCCCAGTATTCGCCGAGCGTATCCGTGTAAAGAGAATAGCTCGAAAGCCAGTTTATGGCCGGGAAGTGTCGCTGATACGCCAGCTGCGCGTCGAGCCCCCAGAAGACTTTGGCGACTCGGAGCGTGTTCTGGGTCACCGGTTCGGAGAGGTCGCCGCCTGGAGGCGAGACTGCCCCGATGACAGAAACTGCCCCTTCCCTGCCGTCCTTGCCCAGACAGATAGCGCGTCCGGCGCGTTCGTAGAACGACGCCATGCGCGTTCCTAGGTAAGCCGGGTATCCTTCCTCGCCAGGCATTTCCTCGAGACGCCCCGACATCTCGCGCAGGGCTTCCGCCCAGCGGCTCGTCGAGTCCGCCATGAGAGCTACCGAATATCCCATATCGCGGAAGTACTCGGCTATCGTGATTCCCGTGTATATTGAGGCTTCGCGGGCCGCGACCGGCATGTTCGACGTGTTCGCTATGAGCAGGGTGCGCTTCATGAGCGGCTGGCCGGACCTCGGATCCTCCAGCTCCGGGAATTCGAGAAGAACGTCCGTCATCTCGTTGCCGCGCTCGCCGCAGCCTATGTAAACGACTATTTCGGCGTCCGCCCACTTCGCCAACTGGTGCTGGATGACGGTCTTGCCCGAGCCGAACGGTCCGGGGACGCAGGCCGTCCCTCCTCGCGCTATCGGGAAGAACATGTCGACGACGCGCTGCCCCGTGGAGAGGGGCACTTCGGGGGGAAGACGCTTCGCGGTCGGGCGCGGTTTGCGCACCGGCCAGCGCGACAGCATCGCTATGTCGCGGCTCGCGCCATGTTCATCCGCTATTACCGCCACGGTCTCCTCGACCGTGAAGCTCCCGCTCTTTATATCCTTTACAGTGCCCGACACCCCCGGCGGAACCATGATGCGATGCTCGACGAGCACCGTTTCCTTCACGGTTCCGAGGACGTCTCCGGCCTCCACCTTGTCGCCTGCCGCCACGCTCGGGACAAAATCCCATTTTTTCTCGCGGCTTATCGCGGCAACCGTGATCCCCCTCGTGATATAGGGGCTTTTCGCCACCAGCTCTATGCCCTGAAGAGGCCGCTGTATGCCGTCGTAAAACTGTTCTATCAATCCGGGGCCGAGCTCCACGCTAAGCGCTTCGTTCGTGTCTATCACAGTCTCGCCCGGCTTGAGCCCCGACGTCTCTTCGTACACCTGAACGGAAACGGTGTCGTCCCGGAGCTCTATTATCTCTCCGACGAGACCAGCCGCTCCAACGCGAACAACGTCGTACATACAAGCGCCGAGCATCCCCTTCGCAACTACAAGAGGACCGGAGATTTTTGCTATGGTTCCCTTTATAACCTTATCCGTGGCCACTCACATCGCCTCCATTGCCATATACCATAACGTGCAAGTCATTTTTAATTGACGCTGAAAATATCCATACCGACCGCCCGCTCCGCACTATGGCGAATCGAGGCGACACCAACGCCGCGCGACCCGGCCTGGTTTGGTATGGGGACGACGCTCAATGTTTCGCTTTCGTTTATGGCGTCTACGTCCTGCCTGAAATTCTCAAATAACGACTCCTCCAGAAAGAGGATTGCGTACTGACTGTGTGCGTATTTAGCGACGAGACGAGGCACAGAGTCTTTGTTCTCTTCATCGATGATTACGGTCTCTATGCCTATCGCCTGAAACGGTATGACGAGGTCGTAGCTGCCCATAGCCGCCATAGGGGCTTCGTTTTTCTTAGTAATAGCCACGCCGCATCATCTCCTTCACTTCGTCGCCGCCCGAATTTGTTCCCTTCGAGACCAGGATGGTTCTGATATTTTTTACTTCCATCTCCTTGCCCCAGAGAAACGCGAGCACGTTCTCCGGCGCGCTGGAACTGAAACGCGCGCGCTCCACGATGGACGAGCAGTAGTCGTCCAGTGATTTTTCAAGCGCGAGAATCAACTTGTCGAAGTCGATGTTGTCCGGCGCCGCAGATATCGCGAGCCCCACGTCCGAGTACGACAGAGCGCGTCCCCAGCTGTCAAACTGCTCCGACATCAGCGGAACCAGCGTGCCCGGCGCCAACGTCCCCCCGTCGTGTATGAACGCGGCGACCTCTGTGGCGTCGAAACCGAAACGCTTCAGCCTCAGCAGGTTTCTGAGATTCTCGGAGTCGATCCGGGATTTGACCCATTTCACGACCCCAGGCTCCCCCACCTTCTCCGCGAGAAGAAGGATGGCCGCGAACATGCCTCCGTCCAATTTGCGCTCCATCTCGACTATATCGCCGCTCTGATCCCACGCGGAGAAAGACGCCGGTATTATCGAGGAAAGCCCGTATGGCAGAAGGACATACTCCTCCGATTCTATATTGGCCGACAGCGTATCGACCGGGATCGAGCCCAGGCGCGTCAGGAGATCGAAGCGTTTTTTCCCGCCCGATCTCTCCTTCAGGATACCCTTCATGATGACTTTCACATTGTGAAAATCGTATGGAATCCTGAAAATGTCGATCAGTTCCCTGTCCGGCACGAAGGACGCTATTTCGTCGAACGTGCGGTTCAGCTCCGCCTCGAGAACGGAATCGTAACGCTCCGAGGCTTGTTCCCCCTCGGCCATTCCGCGCGAGTAACAGCTCTCGGCCAGGACTTTTAGAGCGCCCGAAAGACCGTCTGAGTCAATCATCCGCTGAAACATTGACGCGTCGAACAACATGGGCTCCATAGCGCGAATACGCGCCACCGCATAGCCGTAAGCCTCGTTTCGCGACATCAAATCACCCCTCTCAAGCAGAGAAGAGCCGTTTTACGACTTCGTTCTCCATATGCTCCGACGCCGCCTGCATCAACATCTCCCACGAGCAGTTTATCGCGATCCTTCCGTTCCGCAGGACAAAACCGCCCGAGAAGTCGCCCTTCACCGCAGACAACTTTATCTTTGATCCGTTGGAAGAGTTGAATTTATCGAGCCAGTCCTGGTTGATCGATTTTTCGTCGCGCGACAGCTCGAGCAATTCTCCGCCATCTTTGGCGGCTTTCTTCAGGAGACGCTCGAAAAAAACCGTGTATTTTGCCTTGTCGAGGTTCTTGAGCTTCTCCAGCCCCTCGGCGTACACGTCGCTTATAAGACGCCTCTCGGCGCCCAGATGAATCTTGTTCACATCGAGCCTGGCGACAATTTCCCGGCGTTTCAATATCTCGGGGCGCTCCTTGTCGAATCGGGCCTTCGAGGCGTCCTCGATGCGCCCTACCTCGGAGGAGGTCTCCTCGCGTATCTCGATCTCCTGTTTGCGCGAGACGGCCAAGATACGATCCGCCTCGGCTTTCGCGTCAATCCCTATCTTTTCCGTTATCTGCGCCAAAGACATGGTATTCCCCCCTGTCCGGCTACTATATTCTTATTCCCATCAACATCAAAATGCTCATCAGCAGACCGAAAACGGCATAAGTTTCGCACATGGCCGGAAGTATGACGGCCTTGCCTATCTGATCAGGGCGTTTTGAGATGAGCAGGATGCAAGCCGCCGAAGACTTACCCTGCCATATAGCGGAGTAAAAACCGGCGATCGCGATCGGAAGACAGGCCGCGCCTATTCCAAGCCCCTGCCATATCGTAAGGGCCACAGCGGCGCTTCCCAGAAGACCGGCCTTTTGCATGGCCAAAACCGCGACGAGAAGACCATATATGCCCTGTGTACCGGGAAGAGCCAGAAGAACTAGGGCATATCCAAATTTTTTCGGATCTTCGGTCATTACTCCGGCAGCCGCCTCGTTGGCAATGCCTATTCCCCACGCGGACCCGGAGCCGGCAAACCCGACCGCCAAAGCCGCGCCAAGAACGACCAATGCCGGCCCGAGCTGCTCTGCCATTGCTGCAATTACACTTTCCATAATCACATCACGCCTCCTTAGGGCTATAATTAATTTTTTCCAAAAATGACTGGCCTGGTTTAAATATTCAGAGGGACTACGCGTCCGTTTTACCCGACAGTTTCACGTATTGCGCGCGAAGCGCAAACGGAACGAACTCCTCTCCGGAAGCCTCGTGAAACTTGCTGAAGAACTCGACGTACTGGAGCCTCAACGAGTGGATGAACGCTCCAAGTATATTGACCGCTATCCCGAAGAGATGTCCCAGCACGAAAATCAAGGCCCCCAAAACGATCCCGAGAGCGCGTATGCTTATGCTGCCTGCCACAAGATTGGCGAGCAGGTTGATAACCATGCCGACCGCGGCCGACCCAAGCCCCAAAGCCAGAAGGCGGCTGTAGCTCAAAAGATCGCCCAGATAGCTCGTCACGTTGTAAAGGCTCATGACTCCGGAGAACAATTTGCCTCCGAAACTTGTCTTCGTTCTGCCCTGGGTCGCGATCAGCATGAGCGCGCCGATTGCCGCCACTGCGGCGCTTGTGCGCGTAGGCAGTCCGATGACGCCGGCCGCCGATAGACCGATCATGATAAGCCCGCAGAGGAAAACGATCCACCCTCCCTGATCGGAGAAAGCGGCCATTTTGTCGCCCTTACGCAGATTCTCTTTCATGGCTATCAGTAACCCGAACATGATCTGGATGAATCCGAGAACCAGCGACACGTAGAGCATAGTCATAGGGTCTTTCATCGGATCGAGTATCTGGAGCTTCTGGAATGCAGGCGCCAGAGACCGTAAGAAAGGAAAGCTCGTGAAGCTGTCGCCGAACCACGAAAACGTCATGGCTCCGAATATGAGGGCGCAGATATTTCCTATTATCAATATCTTACAGAATTTTTTCGTCGCCCCTGTCAGATGGTGCTTCATCATTATGGCCATCAACAACCCAGCCACAAGCAAACCGTAACCCGCGTCCCCGAAGCATATTCCGAAGAAGGCATAGAAAAACGGCGCCACCACTGCCGTGGGATCGAAACCCCCGTAGGTAGGTATGCCGTACATCGTTATCAGGGGCTCGATGGGATCGGCGAAACTTTTGTTGCGAAGCAGCGTCGGCGGTTTGTCGTCTTCAGAACTCTCCTCCATGACTATTTCCGTCAGATTGCCAAAGGGAGCGACAGCCTGGCGGAAAGCGCCGATACAGTTACTCGGTATCCAGAACGACGACAGCGCTATCTGTTCCGTCTGTTCTCCTTCGAGAAGAGCGTCGAGCTTATCCTTCTTTATACTCCACCAGTCGGAACAATATTGACAGAGCTTATACGCGGCGTTCGCCATATCCGTTATCTCGCCCGTCACAGCCGCGTCGTCGGCTTTGAGCGCCGCGAGCTCGTTTTCCAGCCTGCTGAGCTCATCGGAGGCGAGAGCAGTCACTGCGGCGGGCACGTCGACCTTCGACGTCTGAAATTTCGAGAGAACGTTTTGAAATTCGGACGACATCGATCTGGCGTAGATTATGGAGACCATTCTGCTTGAATCCTTCTCCGCGGCGGGCAGAGCAAAAATCTCGGCCGAGTCGCCAAGCGACGACGAAACGGCGGATCTGAACTCCGCATCGTGCGCCGACGCTATATGAATGACGGTTCCCTGCACGAGATCCGTACCCTTTGTGTAAAAATCCAGAGAATACGGCAGAGCCGCGAGAGGGGAGAGCAAGGATATGGCCCCTGCCACGCGGGACAACCCCGACCTTGCGTCGGATGATCGTTTTTCGAGGTTTCTCACTTTTTTGGCCGCTTCGAGAAAATCGTTCTCCGAAGCGAGGCTCGCCAGCTGCCCGGTCGTGTATGACGGCACGTCGCCAAGCGCTTTCGCGAGTCCGCCGCCCTTTTCCGTGGCGTAAGGCTCCAGAAACCGCATGACGAAGCGAACATCCGCGAGAAGTTCGTCCACGCGTTTTTGAGCGTCTTTTAAGGACGCCTCGTCCCTGGCGGCGACTTTCTCCCGGTTTTGGGGGATAAACTGACAGCAGCCAAGTTTCTGAAGGTTGTCAGCAACCTCCTCGGATATTGATTTGTGCGCCGCGAGGCGCACTTTTTGCATGGATTCAATCGCCATAAGTCGACATCACCTCTTTTACGAGCCAATCTGCAACTTCGGAGGTACGAGATTTCTTTTCCCCATAGAACCGCTCGGTTTCAGCCCTGCCTGTTTCGACAATCTTTACGGCAGCGACCTCGGCCTCGCTCTCCGCGCTTTTGACCTGATCGCGGAAGTACCTGTGAGACTTCTGCCTGGCCTCTTTGATGGACTGTTCGCCAGATGTCCTGGCAGACGCCAGCAAACGAGCGCCCTCCGATTTCGCGGACACGATTATTTCCCGTGCCGCAGCTTCTTTGGCCCTGATTTCATCCGCCATGGTCTCAGCCAATTCAGCCACCTCCTTTCACAAAAAGTAAACGCGACCTATTATATACAATAAAATAGATTTTACCTCATCCCGGCCGTAAATCAAAGCAATCGCGTCGATTAAGTGGTATATTCATGAAAAAATAGGTAATTACCACGATATAAGTCGCTAAAACTTTCAATATTATTGGAGTTTTTCCCATTATTGCCAATATGCTAAAGCGACGGTGCGCATACAAAATAATAAAGGGAAAAATAATTTGGAGAAAATTTATTCAAAATTGTAGCTATTGATAAATTTTGATAATTGAGATATACATAATCAGTTTTGTCCGACATAACAGGAGGTTGATTTGAATGAGACCAGGCAGCAAACGGGAGGAACTCGAATTTGTCGGAGCGCGCCCCAAAAACCAGTCGATAGTTTCCAGGATAAGGGACCACGGCTATATCGGAGTCATGCTGAACAAGGAAGATTTTTTGGACGCCGTCGTGTGGGCGGCGAACGTGGTGTACGAATACAAGGATTTTTTCAATTCACGCCACAGATCGAGCAGAATCCTTTTATCCGTGGACGAACTGCCGTTTCTCAAACAGGATGTCGTAAGCGCCCACTTCATAATGATTTTTTACTACAACATGAAACAGAACTACGTGCTTATCGAACAGTTCAAACAGAGCCTTTACACCGTCGCGAGATTTCAGAAAATAGCGCCGGAGGACTCGGAACTTATGAAAAAAGTCGACGAAAGGCTGGCGAAACTCTCCGCGCAGGAGGAAAACGAGTTCAATTTCAACACAGAGCCGGAGCTTAAGGGAGCCGAAAAACAGTACAATTATTATTCGGCTCTCGTTACAAAGGAAATAGAGCGCCACAGGGACGAGTGCCTGAAGGCGAAGGTCTAGCAGGGGCTTCTGAGGTATGTGGCGAGGACGGCGGCGGGATCGACCGGTTCCGTGAACCGCGATATTTTTACCATGGCTTCCCCCATTCCGCGAATGGGAGACACGGCGCGACAGCCCGCGAGTCGCTCCGCCACAGACGAAATGTCGTTTCCGACGATGAGCGGCGCCGCGCAATTCATCGAATCAAGAAAATTTATAAAATCCTGGACGCCGATATGCGATGGTTCGAGAATCGCCTTGGCGGAACATGAAGGCCCGCTATAAACCGCGGCGTATATCGAACCGCGTCCTGCCGGAATGAGGGGCGCGACAGGCGTCGGAGCTCCGGAGGCTTCGAGCGTTTCCAGGACGCCGTGAGCCATGGCCGCAAGCGTCGGCGCCGGGACGATTTTTACGCCGAGGCTGTAAGCGAGCGCGGTCGAGTACGCCAACCCAACCCGGATGCCGGTGTAGTACCCCGGGCCGGTCGTAACCGCCATCAACGATATGTCGCCGGGCGAATACCCCATCGACCCGAGAAAAAATCGAACAACCTCGGGCAGCAGCTCCGACTGCCTCGTTCCGACATCCAAAGACAGTTCGCCCAAAATTTCCCCTCCGTCATCCCCGCACGAAGCTCCGAGGTTTATCCGCCGCAGGGCACAATCTATAGCGAGCGTCAGAGGCATCGCCCCAGCGCTCCTTCAAGTTTTTCGTCATGTATGGACAGGACGAAATCCATGATCTCGTCGTATGCCCCAGCCATCGCTTCGTGCGAGGATTCGCCGTGCGCCTCGAAATCCACCACCCTGACGTCATCGTCGGACTCGCGCGATTCCGGCGGCACGGAGAGCGTTATATCCCACCTGTCGCCCGGAGGATCGTCCCAGCGCTCGCCCCACTCGACAACAAGAAGCTCCCCGCAGGCCAGATACTCCTCGAACTGCATGGCGATATCGGAGCCCGACGTCACCGATTCGAGCCTGTAGAGATCGGCGTGCACCAGCTTGAACTTCCGGAAGGGAATATTGTGGACAGATTCTATGGTGAACGTAGGACTTTTTACAGCGTTCACGCCGAGCGACCGTCCCATCGCCCGGACAAGCGCCGTCTTGCCGACGCCAAGAGGCCCGCGCAGCATGACGGACATCCCGCCGTACACGTGAGCGGCAAGCGCCGAGGCGATAATTCCAGTCTCGTTTTCACCGCGAACCATCACCGACGGAAATTTGGAATCGAGCGAGCTTGCCGCGCTTTTGTGGCTTCCCATCAGTCGTCTGTTTTTCTGCCCGCAAGCATGGTCATTATGAAACACCCTATAGCGATCCCCCCAAACATCAGGAGGATCGGTTTTATATTTATGCCGGGATTGGCCGCCTTCGTCACAGCGATAAAAGCGCCGGCCGCGGCGAGGCTGAAAAACGTCATACGAGACCCGCGGCGCCGTTTGGGCGTAGTGTCGTCCGTTTTTCGCCGCTCCCTCTTACGCCCTATGTAATACATGCCTCACCCCGTCCGCTATCTCCCGGGCGAGAAGCCCGTTTCCCCCTGCGCCGGAAGCCAGAAACCGCCCCGCGGTCCCGTGCGCGAGCGCGCCGAGAGTCGCGGCGTCGGCGATATTCATACCGGACGCCACGAAGGCGCCGACTACGCCGGACAATACGTCCCCCGACCCAGGCACGGAGAGTTCCGGGCCGCCCTCCAGAATAACCCTCATAGTCGCTCCGTCTGAGACGAGGGTATGAGGGCCCTTGAGCAGCACGGTCCCGAATTTTCCGCACAGAGACCCGCACGAAGCCAGCCTGGCGCCTTCCACTTCCGATGGGCTCGCGCCGATTATGGATGCCGCCTCGCCCGAATGAGGGGTGGCGACGACGTCCCGCCTCGGATAACCGTAGTCAAATCGCAGCGCGTCCGCGTCTATCAGAACCGGCTTGTCACATTCGCCGTAAACGAACCGCGCAAGGCTCTCCGCGTCCGGACTTCTTCCGATCCCTGGTCCCATTACCACAGCTTTGCACGTTTCAAAATATGGGCGTATTATCTCCTCTGCCCCTTCAAACCTCACATGCCCTTCCGTCTCGGGCAGCGGGGCGAAAACCGCCTCAGGAACCAGGGACGCGGCGACATTCACGACGCTCTCCGGAACGGCGAGAACGACGAGCCCGCATCCCGCGCGCAGCGCGGCCAGAGCCGAGAGAACCGGCGCTCCCCTGTACCGGGATGAACCGCCGAGTATCAAAAGGGCGCCGCGCGAACCCTTGTGAATGCCGCGCGATCTCCCCGGAAGCATACCGGCGATGTCCGACGCCTCGTATCCAACGAGGACGGGAGGCTCGCGCAAAACACGCTTCGGATCCGCGCCTATACCGACAAGACGCACTTCGCCGCACCTATACATTCCGGGCGCTACCGCGAGCCCCGGTTTTTCGGCCAGGAACGTCACGGTGACGGCGGCGGTCACAGCCGTGTCCGCCGCCTCCCCGGTGTCCAAGTCAACCCCGCTCGGCACATCGAGCGAGATGATATTTCCATGTCCCGACGACAGGTCGATCAGTCTCGCGACCTCGCCTTTCGGGGCGCCGCTCGACCCGGCGCCGAGCAGAGCGTCGACCACCGCGGCCGACGAACCTACCAGCGAAGTTATCTCCTCGTCCGCGAGGTTTGCGGATAACAATATCCCGACCCCGGATTTTTCCGCCGACCGGGCGGCAAACGCGGCATCATTTCCGTATTCGCCCGGTGCTCGCGTCGCGACGACGGTCACGCCAAAACCGGAGAGCTTCAGGTGTCGTGCCGCCACGAAGCCGTCGCCCCCATTGTTGCCGGGACCGCACAGTATCGTGACGCTTCCTCCGGCGGATCGTTCCGCAATTATATCGGCGGCCGATCTCCCGGCGTTTTCCATCAACACCATGCCCGGTATGCCGAGACGCTCTGCGGCTATCTGATCGGCTTCCCTCACCGCCCGCGAAGAATAATATTCTCTCATTTCGTTCCTTTCATTCGGACGATTCCAGCACGACAAACGCCAGAGCGTAGTCGCCCTCGTGCGTCAGCGAGAGCCAGCACCTGCCGGCCCCCCGCCCTTTTAGTTTTTCGCGCAAAGAATCGCTCATGAGCATCACAGGGCCGGTCTCTGTGCGACGCACCCACGATTCACAGAGGCCCATGCCGAACATTCCCAGCCCCGAAGCCTTTGCCAGAGCCTCTTTAGCGGCGAACGCGGACGCGAAATGTCTCGCCGGCTCGCCCTGGGCTCGCGCGTAGTTTATCTCCTCGTTCGAAAATACCCGACGCACGAAATAATCGCTCCCTGCGGCTCGCTTCATTCTGGACACGCGGCACAGATCCGTCCCGATTCCGGCTATCACTCCGAAACCTCCTCATGGGGCCTGCTGTGCGCGGAGCTCATCAAAACGGCCATAAAGTGCAATGGCTCTATATTCTCGCAGATTATCTTTATCATGACGGCCAGGGGAACCGAGAGCAGAGCGCCCGTTATCCCCCATATCAGGCCCCAGAACATGAGCGATATCAGTATGACCACCGGGCTCAGGCCCAGGGTGTCGCCCATTATCTTGGGGGTCAGTATGTTGCCCATCGTGAACTGTATGGCCAGCAGCGCCAGAAACGTCAGCACGGCAGGCACGGGATCGGGATAATATTGCACTATGGCGACCAGAACAGGCGGCAGGGACGCCGCTATGGAGCCGACCGTTGGGACGAAGTTAAATATAAAAGCCAGTATCCCCCACGTCATCGCGAACTCGATTTTGAGCGCCGACAACGCGCCCCAGACCAAGGTTCCGGTCGAAAGGCTTATCAGGGCGAGCGTGCGGAGGTATTTGGATATCTGGCCCACTATTTTTTCCGCCATTAACGTTATCTTATCCCCGTTCTCGCCCTTGAACGCCAACTTCAGCCTGTCGTCGATATACGGCGACTCGAGAAGCATGAAGATCAAAAACACCATCACCATGACGAGATTGCCGAGCCAGTTGAGCATGAACCCCGTCATGCCCGAGAGATATCTTCCCATCGTGTTATACCAGTTTATCGAGTCGAGAAACGACGTCGGCACCTGATACCTTTCGAGAAGCGCGCGTCCCAGGCCCACAAGCCTGGAGTGGTAAGTGGGCAGCAGTTGGATGGTGCTCTGCAGACGAGTGTTGAGAAATATCCCAAGGGGCAGGAATACGCCGAAAAAACAGACGATGATCATGATAACCATGACGAACGGGGGTATCTTATACGGCTCACCAGCCTTGATAACAGGCGTAAACAACAGCGTCAGTATGAAGGCGAGCGTGAGCGGTATGGCCACGCGCTCCGCGTTGCTCAGCACAAACCCCACCGCTATGATGGCGAGTATGACGAGACAGGTCTCCGTGACGGTGGGTTTACGTATTTTTTTTTCCATACTACTTCTTCTCTTCGAAAACGGCCCCGTCGGCGCCGGACGTCACAAAATCCCTGTACCGCTCAAGGAACCGGCTGCCAGCCGGTTTGAGGGAGGGCCTGTTCAGATGAGCCCGCCGCGCCAGCTCGTCGTCCGAGACAAGCAGCTCTATCCCGCGAGCCGGTATGTCTATTCTTATCCTGTCGCCTTCGCGAATTAGCCCTATCGGGCCGCCGCTCGCCGCCTCCGGCGAAACGTGCCCTATCGACGCCCCTCGCGACGCTCCGGAAAAACGCCCGTCCGTTATGAGCGCCACGGACGAATCCATTCCGAGGCCGGCGAGCGTGGCGGTGGGAAGCAGCATCTCTCTCATGCCGGGGCCGCCCTTCGGCCCCTCGTTTATTATCACCACGACGTCGCCCGGCTTTATGGAGCGATCGGTTATGGCCTTGAAAGCCTCCTCCTCGCCGTCGAAAACCCTGGCCGGACCCTCGTGCTTCATCATCTCCGGCAGAACGGCGCCCTGTTTTACGACGCTGCCGTTAGGGGCGATATTGCCGTACAGAATCGCGAGCCCGCCCTCGGGATGCACCGGGTCCGACATCGGTCTGATGACGCTCGGATCGCTCACCGAAACGCCATCGAGGTTTTGCGCGACAGTGCGGCCCGTCGACGTCATCGGTTTGCCGGATATGAGACCGCCGGCAAGAAGCTGGGACATGAGGGCCGGTATGCCGCCCGCGTGGTGCAGGTCGACTATGAAATGAGCGCCGCCGGGGCTCATGCTGCACAGGTGAGGCGTCCTGCGGCTTATTTCGTCGATGCGCGAAAGTTTTACGCCAAGCCCCGCGTTATGGGCGATGGCCGGTATGTGAAGACATGTGTTGGTCGATCCCCCGAGCGCCACGTCGACCGCGAGCGCGTTGTCTATCGCCTCCGCCGTCACTATGTCGCGCGGCTTGATATTTTTTTCATAAAGCCGCATTATCGCGCGGCCCGCGTCCTTCGCGAGGCGCACCCTGTCGGAGTAGACGGCTGGGATCGTGCCGTTCCCAGGCAGCGCCAGCCCGAGCGCCTCCAGCACGCAGTTCATCGTGTTCGCGGTGAACATGCCGGCGCACGACCCGCATGTCGGGCAGACGGACCGCTCGAGATCGGCCATGTCGTCCGCGCTCATCTCCCCCGCTATGCACTTGCCGACGCCCTCGAAGATGCCAGACAGATCCGTCCTTTTGCCGTGATAATGCCCCGGCAGCATGGGGCCGCCGGAGAGGATTATCGTCGGGATGTTGAGCGAGAGAGCCGACATCGCCATCCCCGGTATGATCTTGTCGCAGTTCGTCACCATAACGAGGGCGTCGAAACCATGAGCCTCGGTCATGACCTCTATCGTGTCCTTGACGAGCTCTCGGCTCGGAAGCGAGTATTTCATTCCCCTGTGGTTCATGGCGATGCCGTCGCACACGCCGATCGTCGGAAACTCTATCGGAAGCCCGCCGGAAGCGTATACGCCGCTTTTGACTGCCTGCACGAGAGCGCCGAGATGATTGTGACCGGGCACTATGGCGTTAGCGGAGTTTACCACTCCCACCCATGGACGCTCCGTCTCCCAGTCGGCGTAACCGTTGGCATACATGAGAGA
>JAITOL010000162.1 GCA_031289955.1 Synergistaceae bacterium | reverse complement strand
CCGGACGGACGCGCCCCGCGCGTCGTCATCTCGGCAAACTGCTCCAGAAGGTTCGCCAGATCGTCCCCAAGGGTGGTATCGCAATCCGATATATGTATATCCGTTCCCCGGGCTACGATCTTTACGCCGAGACGATCCTCTATCTGAGAGAGAATTTCGTCCCGCGTCCCGAGCATCCTGGCCAGTACATCCGGAGACGATATTGTCACAGTTCGCGCGCCGCCCACCTCCGCTATGCCCGTACTACCTCTTTCACCTCCGGAACATAGCGCTGAACGACTCCCTCGACGAGGTTGCGCAGCGTCGCCGCCGCTCCCGGGCAGCCGCTGCACAGGCCGGACAATTGCACCTTGAGCACGCCGTTCGTCTCGTCGTAACCCATGAACTCTATACCTCCGCCGTGCGACTCTATTATCGGGCGCACATTGTTCTCGATCACTTCAGCTATTCTTTCCGTTGTAGACATTTTTGCTCTCCTCTCTCGGTTTTACCGATTGGACCGGGCCTCTTCGTCCCGTTCCATCTGTTTTACGGATCGCCACAGGACGTCAAGCGCGTCGAGCGACATATCCTCCATCTGCGATCGTTTTTCATCCGCCAGGGATTCCATGCTCCTGAAGCGGTTTTGGAACTTCGTGTTCGCCTCATGCAGAGCGCTCTCCGGATCGATCCCGAGGTGGCGGGACATATTCACGAGCGCGAAAAGCAGGTCGCCGAACTCCTCCCTCATGGCGTCCGGGGCCGCTCTTTCGACTTCGACGCGGAATTCCTCGAGCTCCTCGAGAACCTTTGCTCTGACGGACTCGATGTCGTCGGGCCGCCAGTCGAAACCTTTCTTTGCCGCCCGCTCCCCTATGCGGAGCGAGCGCAGCAAAGCGGGCAATCCGCGAGGGATGCCCGCCATGGCCGAGCTGTCGGCGTCGCGGCTCTTCCGCTCGCCGGATTTTATCTTCTCCCAGTTGCGGCTCACGTCCGAGGAGTCGCGAACCGTCACGTCACCGAAGACATGGGGATGCCGCCTTACCAGTTTGTCGCAGATAGCCCGGCAAACGTCGGAGATGCCGAACATTCCGGAATCCTCCGCTATACGGGCCACAAAAACGACCTGAAGCAACACGTCGCCGCACTCCTCGCATATATCCCCGGGATTGCCGTCCCCGATCGCCTCCACGAGCTCGTTCGCCTCTTCCAAAATATATCGCCTCAGGCTCTCGAGAGTCTGTTCGGCGTCCCACGGACAACCGCCCGGGGCGCGAAGTTTCTTCATTATCTCAAGAAGACCGTCAAAGCCGCAATTTTCCAACCCGACCGTTTTGCCGTCAATATTCTTATTCATGAAGATATTGTAGCAGAAATTCGCGCTTCCCGATACCTTGACTTGACGCCTTAGGTGAGGGAAACGCGCGGCCGCGACAAGGCAGGCCAACGCAGCCTCGACTTTCCTAGAGTATAGAATTGCTGATCAAAATTTTTGATGATCACATTTATAATTCTCGAGTGGAATCACATAGAAACAAACTTTTGGAGAAGAGATAATAATGCCGATTGAAAACACAACTAAAATGAATATATAGAATTATCGGAATGACATTCTCTCCGCTTCTGCTTTTTGTTGTATTTGTAGAGCGTTTGACGGTTGAAAATGGAGAAATTTTTAGAATTATTTCAGCCCGCAAGGCTACCAGAAAGGAGCGACTTGATTATGAAGAAGGATTACGGTCCGATACCGGAAACTAGAGAAGAAGCAGTACAAATTGCCATCTCCATTAAAGAGGAAGATATAGATTTGTCTGAAATGCCCGAAACAGGTGGGATTACAAAGTGGCGGCGAGGAAATAACAGGGTTACTTATTCGAAAAAAAGAGCGATGGAATCGGCTGTAAGGTTAAAGAATTGAGATTGACTGAGAAAACCTCGTGATACAAAAATCGCTCACCGAAGCAACGTTGAAAAACGAAGGGTTAAAGGTATTGACCGAGCGATTTGGTCTTGTGGGGACTGAGCATTTTATTGCTCTCATGAACAGAGAAACATGCCGGTTATACGGAATGGCAACGTGTCTTGTGGGCTGGAAAATCGGTTCACAAGACAACTACAAAAAATGTATGTTTCTTGCAATGCCTGCTGCTTTTGATGCGCTTAACCTGATGCCGCGCTTATGGGCGGATTATTTTTCGTCATATGGGCGATGAGGGTATGCAATGAATCCATGCCGCCCGGGCCAAGGAGGCCGTGATCCCTTTTGAACCAGCCTCGGGGAGGCGGGCTCTTCAGCATGGGGCTCAGCGACGAGAAACTCACTGTCGTCTCGTCGGCGCCGCAGTATACTTTCGACACGCCGCTATCCGGTCCCATGATCCGAACGCGCGCCACATCGAACAAAAACCCGAGCGTTCGCGGGATTGGGCCGAAACGGTCTATCGTCTCATCGCGAAGCGAATCGAGCACTTCCGCGTCCTGTGTCCACAGCAGCTTTCTGTAGAGCGCGACGCGCAGGCTCTCGTGCGGCAGATAGTCGTTCGGTATGGCCGACGGAATCGACACCTCGACCTGCGTCCTCTCCCTCGTGTCGCCCTTCGCCCGCCTAATCGCCTCCTCCAGCAGATCGCAATACCGCTGAAACCCCACCCTTCCGAGATTGCCATGTTGGGCGACTCCCACAAGCTCGCCTCCGCCCCGTATTTCAAGGTCTCTCTTGGCGAGCTCGTATCCGGCCCCGAACTCTCCCAAGGCGGCTATGGCTTCGAGGCGTTCGGCCGCCTCCCTCGTCAGTATCGTCCCCTCCGGGTACAGAAACAGCGCGAACGCCTGTTCCTCTCTGCGCCCAACCCTGCCTCTGAGCTGATGCATCTGGGCGAGGCCCAGATCCTGCGAATCGCTCACTATCAGGGTGTTGGCGCGCGATATATCGAGCCCGCTCTCCACTATCGTCGTGCAGACCAATATGTCAACTTCCCCGCGGGCGAAATTATCCATCGTCTCCTTCAGAGCCCTCTCCTGCATCCGCCCGTGGGCTACCGCGACCCGCAGCTTCGGAAACAGGCGCCGGATCATCATGGCCTCCCGGTCTATCGATTGAACTCTGTTGTGGATGTAGAAAATCTGTCCGCCGCGCGAATATTCGCGCAGCACAGCATTTTTGACCAAGGATTCGGACCACATCCCGGTCGCCGTTATGACGGGCAGACGTTTTCGCGGCGGAGTCTCTATGAGGGAGAGGTCGCGAAGACCGGAGAGCGACATATGGAGCGAGCGCGGAATCGGCGTCGCCGACAGCATCAGCACATCGACGCCGGGGTAGAGGTTCTTCAGGTGCTCCTTGTGCATCACTCCGAACCGGTGCTCCTCGTCGACTATGACAAGCCCGAGATCCTTGAACGCTATATCGGCCCCCAGCATCCTGTGCGTGCCGAGAAGTATGTCGACTTTTCCGTCCGCTGTGTCGGCCAGAATTTTTTTCTGTTTCGACGCCGCGACGAAGCGCGATACGACCTCGACCCTTATGCCGAACTGGTCGAACCGCGCGCTCCACGTCTCGTAATGCTGTTCGGCCAGAAGTGTCGTCGGCGCCACGAGCGCCGCCTGAGCGCCCGAAAATACGCACTTCGCGGCGGCTCTGAGCGCGACCTCCGTCTTGCCGAAACCGACGTCGCCTATGAGCAGCCTGTCCATCGGGAGGGCGCGCGACATGTCGCGCGTAACCTCGTCTATCGCGCGCAGCTGATCCGCGGTCTCCTTGTACAAAAACGCGCGCTCGAACTCCGACTCCTGCTCCGCGTCGCCCTCTAAAACCCTTCCCGGCGAGGTCTCCCGCTTCGCGTAGACGTCTATGAGATAACGGGCCGCCATGTCCGCCTGCTCTTTCGCGCGCGCGGACATCTTCTTCCAATGCCCCCCGCGCAGGCTGTCCGCGACCGGTTCCGTCCCCGGATATGTCCTGTATTGCGATATTTTATGAAAATGCATGACGGGAATTTTGAGCCTGCGCTCCTCGGCATATTCGAGCACCAGATATTCCTGCACTCCGTCCGGGCCCTCGATCCGATCGGCGCCTTTGTAAAGCGCCACGCCGTAATCCTCGTGAACGACCCACTGCCCGGGCAGCAGTCTGTCGCCCCAGTCCAGAGGAACCCTTGTCTCCGTCGGAGCGCCGGACATCACGAGCCCGGACAGTTCGAGATCGCCTATAAAAAGTCTGCGCTCCCCCGGGTCGTAGAAACCCTCGGACACGGCGCCGCCGGAGACTTCGTAGCCCCTGCCCGAACCCCACGTCCGGAAGTGTTCCGCCTCCGATATGAGGGATATGGCGACTCCGCGGGATGTCATATCGTCGCAGTAGGCCTCGAGGTCGCGCCTGCGGCCCCTGAAGTTCGGCAGCCCGGTTATCCCCGTTTCAAGCTCGGCGCGCGCGACGCCGGCGGTGATTCTGACCCTTGGATAGAACGCCAGGCTCCTCGTCACGTCGAGCCACGTCGGAGCGGGGTCGGTTCCCTTATCCGATTCGACCCCGGCCCTCAGCCAGGCGTAATTGTCCGCCGCGTTTTCGAGTTCGGAGGGTTCTATGAAAACCACGTGCGTGTCGGAGGGGAAAAAGTCGGATATTCCGGAGTCGCGGCGGGACGACAAAGCGCGAGCCGCGGCGCGAGTCATGCTCCTTACGCTGCGCTGAGTGTCGGTGGCGAAGTATCTCATGCTCTCTATGTCATCGTCGAAAAATTCCACCCGTATAGGATAGGCCGCTCCGGGATCGAAGAAGTCCACTATGCCTCCCCGATATGTGAACTGACCGGGAGACCAGACTATATCCGAGCGCTCATAACCGTGGGACGAAAGCCACTCTATGAGCCTCGGGCGGCTTGTGCCGGGGCCGGTGGCAAGGGGCAGCTTGTCGCCGCCCAGCGATAAAGGCCCCATGAGAGCGCCTGGCGTCGCGAGCATTATGCCCCCGCTCTCGCTCCAGCGAAGCATCGCCTCGCCTCTGCCTGCCTTCTGAGCCTCCAGCGACGCCGGGTCATCGGCGTATGACGATATCGCTATCTCCGGCAAGGAGTCGGCGGCGGGAATTGAGGCATACTCCCTCATGGAATCGGCGTCCGCGAGGAAATCCCGCGCGAACCTGGCGTTCGGCAGCACAACGAGCAGGGACCGTTCGAAGCCCCTGCATATCCACGGACGAGCCGCGCCGGCGACCGCGAGATGTATCGATATGTTTTTCCGCCACGAATCGGCGTCGAGCAAGCCGAGTTCGCGGCCCGTCTTATCCATGGTCATATTATTTTAAAGAGACGGCTTGAAATGTATATCCGGAACCGATTTCGCCGCGTATCCACCTGCCCAGAGCTGTCCACGCGGCGGCGTCCACATCGGGCCACGCGTCCCGTTCGTCCTTCGCGAATCGCCCGAGAACCCAGTCCTTCATGTTTATGACGGCGGGAGGCGCGCCCACGCCTATTCTGAGGCGCGGTACTTCGACCGTCCCAAGCGCCCCGATGATCGATACGAGCCCCTTATGCCCGCCGGCCGACCCCTCGGAGCGAAAACGCAGACGGCCGAACGGTATCGCGACATCGTCCGAAACGACCAGAATATCGCCTGGAACGATGTCGTAATAACGCGAAACCTCCAACACAGCGGTTCCGCTCAGATTCATATACGTGAAGGGCTTGAGAAACGCGGTGTTTTCGCCCTCGACCGGAGAAGCGGGCCAAAAGGCCCCGCCGAATTTCACGCGGGGCTCTCCAAGTCCTATCCGTGAGGTGAATGAATCTATTACGAGCCAGCCCGCGTTATGCCGGCTCCATACATATTCGGGACCGGGATTGCCCAGCCCCACCACAAGTTTCAATACGACGCCTCTATTCCTCGTCTTCCTTGCGCTTGCCCTTGCCGACCACTTCGACCTCGGCGGCTTCGGAAGCCAGTTCCTCCGGCGCCGGTTCCGCCATCGAGCGCGGACGGGCCACCATGACCACTATCGAATCCGCCTGAGTGATGAGCTCGGCGCTCTCGGGCATTTCGAGATCGCGGACGAATATTTCGTCGCCCATAGCCATTTTCGCCGTGTCGATAACTATCTCCGTCGGCATTTCCCTCGGAAGCACCAGTATCTCGATCTCGCGCATAGGCTGTTCCAGGACGCCGCCCAGCTTGACCCCGGCCGATATATCCTTGTTGACGACGCGCACGGGAACCGCGACCTTGACCTTATGCCCCTTCATGAGCTGATAGAGGTCGACGTGCAGTATATTCTGGGTGATCGCGTGCCGCTGCACATTTCGGAGCAGGGCCATCTCCACCTTGCCGTCGGGTATCTCGAGGTCTATTATGTTCGTCTCCCAGTTGGGCGAGTTCGCCACATGAGAAAGCTCCTTGACGTCGACCTGGCCGACGAGGCTCTCCTTGTACTCGGGCCCGTAGAACACCGCCGGAACCGTGCCGATTGCGCGCAATTTGCGACATGTGCCCTTGCCCGTATCGCCGCGCTTCGTAAACTTTATCTTTGCCGCCATATATTACTCCTCCTTATAAAATTACAGTTTTTTATTATTTCGGTCACCGTTCCTTCCTCCTTGGCTTAGGCTGGAAGAGAATGCTTATCGAGTGATCGAGATGTATTCTGCGTATAGCCTCCGCGAAGAGCGGGGCGATCGACATCGTCGTTATTTTACCCAACCTTTTTTCGGCCGAAAGAGGAATGGTGTCCGTGAGAACCATCTCCTCGAGGCACGAGTTCGAGATGCGCTCTATGGCGGCCCCCGACAACACCCCGTGCACCGCGCAGGCGTACACCTTATCGGCGCCGTATTCCACAAGCGCGTTCGCGGCGTTCACTATGCTGCCGCCGGTATCTATTATGTCGTCCACCAAAATCGCGACCTTGCCGCTGACCTCGCCTATTATCTCCATGACCTTGCTCTGGTTCGCCACGTCGTAGGAGCGGCGTTTATCCACTATCGCAAGCTCCGCGTTTATCTGCTCGGAGAATTTGCGGGCCCTGACGACGCCGCCGATGTCCGGCGACACCACCACGACCTTGCGCTCCTGCAACTTTGGTTTCAGTATGCGCTTGAAGTGCGACGCCAAAAGCGGGATTCCGGTAAGATGATCGACGGGGATGTCGAAGAACCCTTGAATCTGGCCCGCGTGCAGATCGGCGGTCACGACCCTGTCGGCGCCGGCGTGCTGGAGGAGATTGGCTACGAGCTTGGCCGTGATGGGCTCTCTGGCGCGCGCCTTGCGATCCTGCCTCGCGTAACCGAAGTACGGAAGCACCACGTTCACCCTATAGGCCGACGCCCTCTTCATTGCGTCTATGATGACGAGCAGCTCCATCAGATTTTCGTTGACGGGGGCGCATGTAGGCTGGATTATGAACGCGTCGGTGCCGCGCACGCTCTCCTGCAGGGCAAGCCCTATCTCGCCGTCGGAAAACCGGAATATCTTCCTCTCTGCCATCTGCAGGCCCAACGTGGCGCATATCGTGCGCGCAAAGTCCTCGTGAGCGCTTCCCGAAAAAATTTTTATGTCTCTGGAGGACGACTCCATAGCTTAAACCTCCCCGGTTTTTCCCGGCTTACCGCCGACTATGCTCTTTCTGTCGTTCCAACCATCGACGTTCGTCTGGCGTTCCCGGGCTATGCCCAAAGCGCCGTCAGGGATATCCTTCGTCACTACGGAACCGGCCGCAGTTGTCGCCTTGTTGCCCATCGAAACCGGCGCCACGAACATCGTATCGCTGCCAACAAAACAGTCGTCCCCTATCGACGTGCGGTTCTTACTCACCCCGTCGTAGTTGCACGTGACGGTCCCGGCGCCTATATTGGTGCCGCTCCCTATCGAAGCGTCGCCTATATACGAGAGATGCAACGCCTTGGCGTTCTCGCCGATCGTGCTGTTTTTAACCTCCACAAAACGTCCGACCCTGGAACCGGCCTCCATCCTGACGTTGCTTCGCAAAAACGCGAACGGACCGACCTCCGCGCAAGGGCCTATATCGGAGTCGGAGATCACGGACGGCCCCAGCACAATGGAATTCGCGCCGAGCGTCACATCGCGGAGAGTGGACCACGCCCCGACCCTCGCGCCTCCAAATACGCGGGATTTGCCCCATATCTGCACTCCGGGTTCGAGAAAGACGTCCGGGCCGCACTCGACTCGCGGTCCTATCCATGTGGAATAGGGATCCATGCACTTCACGCCGTTTCTCATGTGGTGGTCTATTATGCGTTTACCCAGCACTTCGGCGGCGGCGGCGAGGTCGTGCGGCGTATTCACACCAAGAAGCTCCTGCTTGTCGTCGCATATCACGACGCAAATGTCGCCCTCGGTATCGTCTATGAGCTGTATCGCGTCCGTGAGATAATATTCGCCAAGCTCGTTGTCGCTCGTGATTTTATTTATGACCACGGAAAGCGAAACCGTATCGAAGAGATATACTCCGGCGTTTATCTCCTGTATAAACAGCTCTTCCTCGGTCGCGTCGCTCTCCTCGACTATGCGGACCCCTCCGTCGGCGAGACGCACGATCCGCCCGTAGCCGGAGGGATCGTCGGTCACAAAGCTCAGGAGCGTACATCTTGGGGATACGGCCCTGTGTCTCGCCAGCATGTCCAATATCGTCTCGTGACGGATCAAAGGCACGTCCCCCGAAAGGACGAGCAGATTATCGAAGCGTTTCCACCACTCCTCGGCCGATTTTACAGCGTGCCCCGTGCCGAGCTGTTCGCGCTGCCATATCACCTCGACCCCAGGCCACTCTTTTTTTATATAATCCTCTACAAGTTCTCCCTGGTACCCCGCGAGTACGGCGATGTTACCGATGCCGGACGAAACCGCGGCGCTCAATGGATAGTACAATACCGGTTCTTCCATAAGCGGCTGAAGCACTTTCGGTTTGCCGCTGTGCATCCGGACGCCTTTGCCGGCGCCCAGAACGAGCACACCCAGCGATTGCGGTTGTTCATTCATTGATACATAACACTCCCTCCAGGAGATACCGTAGAGAGAACAAGATAAACATGAGGAAGCCTACCGACTTCCCCACCTCGTTTCTCTGGCTGGGGTGGATGGATTCGAACCATCGATGGCGGATCCAAAGTCCGCTGCCTTGCCGCTTGGCTACACCCCAAGGGCAACGGACATTATAGCAGAAGTATTTTATTTTAGCGACGGTTAAACAACGTTCCGCAAAAAAATCGCGCAACCCGCCAATCACCTCTGTCGCTCCATCCGAATGGAACGTGGCGATATTTGCCTCGTATCGCTCGACCCAGCGTCCGGCCATGAGCAGCGGGGAAGGCGGCCCGTTCTCGTCATCTCTCCAGCGAATTTCAACCGCGTCACGGGAACTCCGATTGTCCTGCAGATAACGAGCGGAGGGCGTTTTGCCCGAGCGATTGGTTTTACGGCGCCGCTGGACGATTGCGGGACAAAAACGACCGGCGTCGTCAGATGCGACCAGCCCAGGGCGCTCGACATGGCATCCCGGGGAGCGGCCGTGCTCGAGCGTGTTCTCGAAGAGATCGTCTCAGAAGTCTTGGCCCGCCTGGCGGCAATCTTCGCCCCGTAACGCCCGTGTTCGGGTGACGCCGCCGTACTTTACTCGGTTTTGCGACGGTTGGACTGTGGCCGCCTCGGGCCACGCACTCTCCGCCAAAAGCGCATAAGGTATAATGTGCATAGGAACGACAGAAAACAGGACGGATGTGAGGTCGGTTGCAACTGTCATGGGACGCAATACAGGCGAACGCCATCGCGTTCTCCAATCGCTGGAAAGACGCGCGCAACGAGGAAGCGCAGGCGCAAACCTTCGAGACGGAATTTTTCCGCGTGTTCGGCATAGACGACCCGGAGCGGATAGGCGATTTCGAGTACAAAGTCCCGCTCTCCGGCGGCAAGACCGGCTATATCGACTACCTCTGGAAAGGCCGGATCGCCATCGAGATGAAGTCGCGCGGCAAGGACTTGGCCGCCGCGTTCGAGCAAATCCGCAATTATATGTCGCACCTGCCGGAGGACGAGATTCCCGATTTATGGATGGTCTGCGATTTCGAGAATATCCGGCTGTGCCGCCGCTCCACGAATGAAATGTTCAGTTTCAGAACCAAAGACCTCCGCAAACACATAAAGCGTTTCGCCAACATTGCCGGGTACACGACGGAACGCGCGCTCGAAAATCAGGTCGAGGTCAATGTCAAGGCGGCCGAGAAGATCCTCAAACCGCAGGTTGATTTTTGGATAGCCAAATTCCATATGCAGGTCTGGAAAAAATCCGCGAAAATAGCCCTGCGAAATACATCCTGGCTATTTTGTGGCCTGCTTTTGTCTTTTA
>JAITOL010000006.1 GCA_031289955.1 Synergistaceae bacterium | reverse complement strand
GGCCGGATCCGCTTACATCCGTGTAATCAATACGTCCATGTCATACGGATCCGGCCTGGCTTAAGTTAACGGAGCAGCGTCAGCACGTTCTGCGGCAGCTGGTTCGCCTGGGCGAGCATCGAGTTGCCCGCCTGGCTCAGGATATTGAGCCGCGTGAACTCCATCATCTCCTTCGCCATGTCCGCGTCGCGGATCCGGCTTTCGGACGACTTCATGTTCGTGGAGGCCGTCGTCAGGTTCGTGATGGTGTGCTCCAATCTGTTCTGGTACGCGCCGAGCTTCGCGCGCTGGGTCGACACCTTGCCTATGGCGTTGTCGATAACGGTGATGCTGCGCGCCGCGCTCTCCCTGTCGGTGACGAGGATGTTCGACACTCCGAGGGCCTCCGACGACATGTTGCCGATGTTGACCCCCATGTCCTCGCCCTGGTTGGCCCCGATCTGGTACACCGTCGTGTTGTCCGCGAGGTGAACTGTCGTCGTATATGCCTTGCCGGCATCCCTCGTCAGATCGAACGATTTCGTATTTTCATTCCACGAGGCCTTGACGTTCGCCATGGAATCGAACTTCACGTCCACGTTCGCGTTCACCACTCCATAGAGCGTGTTGCCAGTCACCTTCACGTTCGAGGCTACCGTGTTGCCGCTGTGAGCGTCGTTCACCGTCACGCGGAACGCGTTTTCCGTCTCAGACTGTATTACATTGAGGGAGAGAGCCTTTATTATATCTTCGTCGCCCGAGAAGTTGAGCGTTCCGTTTTTGCCGGCTATCAGGCTGTTGATGACGAACGTGCCCTTGACCGACATCGGGCTGTTCTCCGTGTATTCCTTATCTCCGACGAACGTCACGAAGTTGTTTACCGAAGCCGAATCCGTGTAGTATCCCTGCCCGAGGCCGAACGCGACGGCCGCGTTGAGCTTTCTCGCAACCTCCGCGAGAGTATCGGTCGAATAGAGGGTCACGTTCGCCTTCTTGCCGTCGCCCTGAACTATGGTCAATGTCTTGGGGTCATCGAGCATGAACTTGCCGTTCGCGTCCCAGAATTTGTCGAGGTCGCGCAGTTTGACGTCGCCCTCGGCTATCTGGCCGATGTATGCCGCCTCGAAACTCACTCCGGAACCGACGACAGCCGACTTGAACTTGCTGTTGAAGGTGATCACGATGTCGCCCTCGTACACGGTGCCATTGGCGGAATTCAGATAGAAATTCTTGAAATGAACCTCGTTATCTATCATGTCCGCTGCTACGACGTTATAGTTGCCGACGATGCCGCCCGCGCCGCTCCAGAACTCCGGCCAATCCGGATTGAGCGTCCCGCTCACGTTGATCCTCGCCCTGCCGGTGCCGGCCGTGGCCGCATAGTAAGTGACGAACTTGTCGCCTATGGTGTAGGTGCTGGCGTTGGCGATCTGAATGCTTCCAAACGCTGTGGAGGCCACGAACTCCTCTTCGCTGTACGTCTTGGTCGTGCCGTCGGCCCCTATCCCTACGGCCTGAATGCGGAACGTCACGGTCTTAGCTCCCTCGTTGATGGCTACGACCTCGTAGAGGAAGTTGAGGTTGGCGGCGGACATGCCCTGCCCCGGAGCGTCCGCCGCGAGCTTCACCCTCATGGAGGCTGCGGAGAAAATGAAATTGGTTCCGGCGAAACTAGTGTTTGCCGCGTAATGGTTGCGGACGCCGGAAGCGGGGGCGGCAGCGCCCTCAGAGACGGTGTATGTGCCGGCCGGCAGGCCGTCGACGCGCACATCCTCGAAACCGGCCGCCTTGTTGAGCCCCACGTTCATTATGACATTCGGGTGTTTTATCTTGAATATATCGCTCTTCTGTATCTGAGCCTGGCCCGGGTTCGCGGTTATGCTTATCTTGAAGTTCCCCTCGACCGCCGCCTTCTGGCCGAACTGATCGGTGACACGCAGGCCGCCGTTGATTATGGCCTTTGTGGAGAGCTTGTCCGACGACCAGAGCGCGGCCGCCGACCCGTCCAACAGCTGCTTCTTGTTGAACTGCGTCGTCGTGGATATACGCGTGATCTCCTCCTTGAGCTGGTCGATCTCGAGCTGTATGTAGCTCCGGTCCTCCTGCGTCAGGGTATCATTGGCGGCCTGCACGGAGAGTTCGCGCATCCGCTGGAGTATGGAGTGGGTCTCGGAGAGTGCGCCCTCCGCCGTCTGGATCATGCTGATGCCATCCTGGGCGTTTGCGGTGGCCTGATCGAGCCCGCGGAACTGGGCGCGCATCTTCTCGGAAATAGCCAAACCAGCCGCGTCATCGGCGGCGCTGTTGATGCGCAATCCAGTGGATAACCTTTGAATAGACTTCTGAAGGGCGGTATTGGTAGCGTTTAACGCATTATAAGACGTAAGTGCGGATATATTGGTATTGATCCTCATTTCACTCACAACCTCCTTGTTGTGTGGAAACAGACTAACCGGAACCATCCATGTTCCGGGGAGCGCTTAGCTCCATTTATATTTTATTGCTTTACAACCGCTCGGCTAAAAAACTTCTCTGTGAACCACCCCCTGTGTAGATTTGAATTGAATAATAAACATGAAAAAGCAATTTGTCAATACCCAATTTTCAAAATGTCATATCACATCGTCCACAGATGCGAGCTTGACAAATTTCGACCCTTCCTCTCGGGAGAAAATCCCCACGTCCATGCCTCTGTCGGCGAGGGCGAGGACGAACGGCCCGGAGTATCTCGCCGGGTATTTTGTTATTACGTCGGTTCGGGACGCCATATCGTTCAGTATGTCGTCTATTGTCGACCTGTACGGCTCGTCAGAGGCGTCGAAGAACTTCTCCATATTCGAGGCGAGCCACTCCATATGCGTCGTCGCCCAATCCGGCACATGTTCGCCATACTCGCAGACGGCGCGCCAGATAAGCCGCATCGCCTTCATTACGTCGCCCGACGCGAGCGCCTCCCCGCCAGCGGCGCGGGCGGAGAACCATTTCGCTATGTTTTGGTTGCGATCCGTTCCCAACTGGGCGAATTTCAAGTACATCGATACCTGGCCGTCCAAAGCCTCGTTCATCATATCCCGCAACTCCGGGTCGCCCCCCATTTCGACGAGGCCGGCCGCGTTTTTGATCATCAGCTCCGCCTTGTGATAGTCGGGGAAATGCACGAGATCTCCCATCATGAGAGTTTTAGCGTAGTCTTTGAGGAACGACACTATCTCGTCCGTCGGCATCTCCCGCTCGTCGAAGTCATCAGCGGCAGAGTCCATGAGGTAAGTGGCTTCCTCGGACCGGCCCTCTTTTATTAGAAACATGGCGCACTGCCAGAGATGACGGCCCGGCCACACAAGGCGTATCGGGTCGCAGGACGCCAGGAGCGCGTCCATCCTCATGCGAAGCTCAACCTGGTCATGTCCGTCTCCGAATTCGTCCGCTATTTCCTCGAATTTCCCGGACGCTTCATCCGGCGAATCGGGCAGCATCGGCAGATCATGATCCAGATAGTATTCGCCCGATATTATGGCGTATGAAAGCCATGTCCTGATGAAACCGAGCACCGATGTGTGGGCGTCGACTATCTCCATGTGAAAGTCCCTCCAACGCTCCACCAGTTCCACAGAGTCCAGAAATCTGGTTTTGGCCAGTTCGAGGGACGACACGTATACGTAGCTCTGCGTCACGAATCCGAACATCGGGTTTTTTTCGTGCAGCGAGTCGAGAAGAGCGCCCACTTTAGCCGCCATTTTGATGCGGCGGTCCGGTTCGAGCGCGGGAGACGACGCGCGGTTTATCATCTCCGTTATCTCGATGATCGTAGCCTCGACGGCGTCCAGCCCTTCTCCAGCTTTTTTGAAATTAGCCCTTATCGCCCCGAACTTCGCCGCCTTGTCTTTTACGACGCCTCTTTCCAGCACAACCTCGGCGAGAGTTCCCTCCATCGGTTCGAGCGAAACCACCTGGGTCTCCAGATACTCCGCGAACGGCGCTATCTTCGCGCCCGCCTTGAGCGCGCCGCCCTCCGTGCAGTCCCATGTGGGAACGTTCGCCAGCAATATATAATTTTCGAATATGCGAAGAAACATGAGCCATATGGGACTCGTTCCTATAGTGCCTCCCAGCGCGGCCGGCACTATATGAGCCGCTTTTTCGTTTTTGGAGAGACTCTGTTCGTTTCTAACA
Organism: Synergistaceae bacterium; assembly: GCA_031289955.1. Taxonomy (GTDB): domain Bacteria; phylum Synergistota; class Synergistia; order Synergistales; family Synergistaceae; genus JAIRKI01. Next base: position 4,465 of record JAITOL010000006.1, on the reverse strand, counting down.
TCATCCGAAAATATGCCGCCGGCGTGGCTCACTCCCTCTTCGGAATAAGCGAGATCCTGTCCGATGAAAGCTATCGACGACGCCTTCAGGGAGGCGGCAAGCATATACAGCAGATGGGCTACGGACGCCCCCGACAGCACCAGTTCCCCTTTTAATATATTATTTATAAACCACTGGTCGACGGGCAGCTCGGCCTTCCCAAGCAGTATCTTGGGGCCGGGCCAGCGGCCATAGATTTTGGGAGTGCAAACGGCCGACGCGACGAGCAGTATCCTCGAACACTCCTCCGGAAACTCATCGACGCAATTCGCAAAAAGCAGGTTATAAGTGGGCATACCGCGTTCCAGCGCGCCTACTATATGAGGGCGTATGCCGCTTTTCAGCATTTTCATCAGCACGGCGTCCGTGGCCATTATGACGCCTTTGTCGCCTACATCCCTCAGCTGTTCGAAATTCTTGTCGAGCGACGGCCCGGCGGAAACGACGATGAAAGGACGTCCATTGAAACGCTCCACGAGGCTGCCGTATGTGTATCCGTAAATCAGCCAAGGCACCATCAGCGCCATCTGCCTCATGCCGACGAGCGTGTCCTGAGCGCTGTTGCCGAGCATCGAGAGACGTATGGTCGTCCACTCGCTGAGGGCTCTCGACATCTCCTCCAATTCGGGTTTGAAAGCGTCGGATTCCCCCTCGTGTATGGAGGAAGCGGACGCCTGCACTGTAAAGAGCCCGTAGAGGTTGACACCCGCCATCATGGCCTCGTCGAACATATCCTTCCTGAAACGATCCATCAAAACCTCGTCGGACTCGATCTGACCGGGAATAAGACGCGATTTAGGCAGCTCGTCGGGCGCGGTGACGAACGTCAGGCTGGCCTTCTCAGGAAGAGCCAGATACACATGAGTGAGGTGCAGCGTGTAGGCGAGCAATCCCAGATTTGGCTCCACTACGACCATCGACAGAGCCCCTCTTGGAAGCTCCCTTATCGCCTTGAAAAGGTACGGAGGCGCCCCTATGCCGTAGAGGAAAAAGAGCGGGTTCTCCCGCGATTTTTTATTCCACTCGAACTTGAAATCCCCGGGCTGAAAGAACGGAGACGGAGCAAGACCCTCGAACCAGCGTCCGGCGGGAGTTTCGTTCTCGTAGTGCTCGAAAACATGCCCGCGCCTTTCGACATAGTCGTCCAGCATCAGCGCGAGGCGAGGCTGTCTGTGGCGCAGCGTCTCCATGTTGCGCTCCCAAACGGAGAGAGAGTCCGGAGCCCTCATTAGTTCTTTAGCCATCTCAAATCCCCCTGTATCTATACCAAATCAAGCCGCCGCAAGCGCGGATAATAAAGTCAATCGCCCTGTTTTTTCTTCTTCGCCAGCAGGTCGGAAACGCCGGTTTTGGCTGGGATGAGCGGTATCTCGGAGGATGGCGACTCGCCGGCCGCCTTGATGTTTTCGGCCACGATCGCCTCCCATATCTCCTTGCGCCACACCTGGACGTTGCGCGGTGCCTGGATGCCGATGCGAACCATGTCGCCCTTGACCTCGACCACCGTTATCTCTACTTCGTCTCCTATTCGCAGCGCCTCTCCCGGTTTTCTGCTCAGGACAAGCATGGATTCACTGCGAGCCTTTCGAGGCTGCAGCCTCGCCGCGAATTCGCTCGCGAGCCTCCGTATCCAGCACGGGGAAGCGAAAATCATAGTCCTCGTTCAGCGCTATGGCCTGCATGGCTATCTTCTTCGCCCTGTTCACCACTATGGGGGCCTTCAGGTTGGCGGTCATGTCCCACGGAGCGTTCGGCGGGATCGTGACGACTATCAAAAGGGCCACCTCTCCCTCGTTCACCTCGCCGAGCGGTTCGAGAGATTCGCGCGGTATCTGGGCGTTGTAGTCGGGTTTGACAGCCTCCGGCGTCGTCACCGGCAATGCCAGCGCGCCGTCCTCGGCGCTGTGCATCCACATGATCGCGTTGTCGTCGTCGCCTACCAGGAGCCACTCGTGTTTGTCCTCAAACCCTGGTATGCCGACCGGGAAATGGATGACGTCCTCGTTCTCCACCTCCAATTCCCCGAAACGTGTGGAAGTCACTTTGATCATCAAGATTCCTCCTTGATTGAAATCTGTATATCGATCTATCTTAAAAAGTCCAGCAGCGTCGGCTGAAGCAGTTTCGCTATCGCCGCGAGGCTCGCCTCATACACCGCCGAGGCCGTCTCGTATTCCGTGAAAGCCTCCGCAAGGTCGATCCCGACCGTCTGCGTGTACAGATCGGTGTAGTTGGTGTTGTTCGACTGCATGCGGTAGACCGCCGTATCATATCTGTTTGTCAGCGCTCCAGCCTTCGATCTGCATTGTAGCAGAGTGGAGAGCCAACTGTCGAGCTGCGACAGCATCGTGTCGGATATTCCGTCGACGTCTCCCCCCTCGACCGTGTTGACGAGGTTGTCCATCACGCCGAAGAAATCGACGTTATACTGGTTGTTCCCCGTGCGGTGCGTGACCACCTGGTTGAACGGCGTCCCGGCGTTGCCGTGGACGTTGCTCGCCGCGTTTATTCCCGGCGTAAACCCAAAATCATCCGGTATGCTCCCGGCAGGAGTCCCGGTAATTTCGAAATTATATCCTTTGGGAGACCATAACGCCAGTCGCTTTAAAACAGAACCGTTGCTCAGAGTTTCTGAAATGACCTCGGCCCGTATATCCTGCCCCTGAAACCGCGTATTTATAAGATCCGCCAGTTCCTCGACCGAAGAAACCACAGCTTTGCCGGTCGTTCCGTTGGAGTTCACAAAATCGGAATCCCACAGGTCTATCGTGTGCGACGCCCCGTTGACGCTTATCGTAATTGTGGAGTCCGCGCTCAGCGCGGGGAACGTCGCGAGATCGGCCGTGCCGACAAGACCGGTGTCCATGCCCATGTTCCACGCGACATCCCCCTTGGCGTCGAACACGGAGACGGCGGATCCGTCCTTCGCCGCAAGGGTCAGCGCGACCTTTCCGCCGGACGCGTTCATGTTGCTGTCGAAGAAAGACACGTCGAGCCAGCCTCCGGCATAGTCGCGTATCCTGTTCGCTATATCATGCAGGGTCTCCCCGGCCAGCACCGGAACGTCTATGGAGTGCCCGGGCGTACTGATACGGATTACCCCCGGGCCGAACGTGTCCGTGTCGCTCATCGCCGTCATGGAGGCGAGCCCGGAGGCGATCCCGAGCTGCGAGGCTATGCCGCCGGTGAACTCGGTGAAGCGCGGATCGCCGTATGGGGCGTCCACGACGCGCAGCGGCTCGCCCGTCACGGCGTAGACGGAATAGACGTCGTCCTTGGGGTCGCCCGAAGGAGACACATTTTTGCCAAGCGCTATGAGCGTGCCCCCATACTGCTCGTTGACCTGGTCGCGTATCGCCTCCGCCACCAACTTGCCGTTATATCGGTTGTTCTTGCAGACCTTCACCTGATACGTCCTGTCGCCGACGGTGACATTGAGTATCGCGGGCATGTTTTCGTCGAAAAACCCGTCCCCGTCAGTCGGATAACCGACATAATCCGGATCCGTGGGAGGCAGGAGTGGCATGTCGCCAGGCTGCTGCCAGAGATCTATGTTCTGTATGCCCAAAGCTGTATTTATGCCGAGCGTCTCCGCGTACGCTCCGGCAGGCGCGCCCGTTTTCCCCAAACCGTCGTATACGGCCAGCGGCTCTCCCGTCTTCGTGCGAAGCACGAGGCGCTGGGTGGCGTTTTCCTTGTTGTCGCCGCTGTTGTTTAGGGGATCGATTATCGGGTTCACGCCGTCGGGATAGTCGGTCTCGACGACGGCTTCGAGCCAGTCGCCGCAGACGCTGTTTATACGGGCGGCCAGCTGGTCGAGCGTCAGGTTTGCCTCGTCCGCTATAAAAACTTCGGCGTGATGAGTTCCGCTCGCGAAGTTAAGATGCACGGCATTGCCCGGCGCGGTGGTGTCCCAAACCTGCGGAGGCACGACGGAGATCTCGGTGCTCGAAAGCGCCGTTTCCATCTGCATCATGGCGGCAAACCCTATGTGGGTATGGTCGAAGTTCTCGTATATCTCCTCCGAGCCGAACGTAAACGCGCCGATGACGTCGGCCGCGCCTCCGAAACCGCTCAGGCTGAACGGGCCGCTCGTCGTCTCCGCGTGAAGCCACTGTATCTCGTTGCCGTCCTCGTCGAGCTTTTTATCCCACGTGACCGTGATGTTTGGATCTATGGTCTGTAATTTATTTTCAAGGGCAAGGGCTATATTTTCCAGAGTGGGCGGGGAAGCGATGGTAAGATCACCCGAATCTATCCAATATTTTGTGCCTTCGTACTCGAATTCAAACGCGAACGGGTGAGTCGTATCGAGAACGAAACCGGATGGGATAACTCCCGTGTCCATGGAATACTTTCCGTCGCTGTCGGGCTTGTAGTTCGACGACAGGCTGACTCCGTCCGAGAAAAGCGGCGCGAGGCCCCC
>JAITOL010000196.1 GCA_031289955.1 Synergistaceae bacterium | reverse complement strand
TTATGATTTAATAATCATGCGATAAAAATTCCAATCGTATGTACGTGGAGATGAGAAATTGAGAATAGCTGTCGTTGGCGTTGGTTACGTTGGTCTGGTTACAGGGACATGCTTTGCGGATATGGGGAATAACGTGTGGTGTGTGGATGTCGACGGACAAAAAATTTCGGCGTTGAAAAAAAACCTCATACCCATTTTCGAGCCCGAACTGGAGAATATGGTTGCGAGAAATCAGGAACAGGGGCGGCTGGTGTTCACGACAAGCATCAAAGAAGCGCTGGATCAGTGCGAGATATGTTTTATCGCTGTGGGCACGCCTATGGGCGAGGACGGCAGCGCCGATCTTCAATATGTTCTGGGCGCGGCCGAAGAAATAGGGCGAGAAATGTCGCATTATATATGCGTCGTCGATAAATCGACCGTGCCGGTCGGCACCGCGGCAAGGGTCAGAACGCGGATACAAAGGGAACTGGACAACAGGCATTGCGATTTGCGCTTCGACGTCGTCTCCAACCCTGAATTCTTAAAAGAAGGAACCGCTGTCGGCGATTGTATGAAACCAGACCGCATAGTAATAGGCGCCGACAATGAAAATGTGATCAACGCGTTGCGCGAGCTCTTTAAGCCGTTTGTCATGGGGACAGAAAATTTTCTCGTCATGGATATAGCCAGCGCGGAAATGACAAAATACGCGGCAAACGCGATGCTGGCGACAAAGATATCCTTCATGAACGAGATGGCGAATATCTGCGAGCGCGTGGGAGCGGACATCAATAAGGTACGCCTTGGCATCGGCAGCGACCACAGGATAGGCTATCAATTTATTTACCCGGGCTGCGGATATGGCGGCAGCTGCTTCCCAAAGGATATCAAAGCCTTGATACTCTCCTCCGGCGAACACGGCTACGGCGCGCGGCTGCTCCGGGCAGTCAACGACGTCAACGCCGGCCAGAAACATGTTATCGCGCAAAAGGTGAAGGCCAGGTTCGGCGAAGATTTAAGCGGGCTGAAGTTTGGCGTGTGGGGGCTTTCATTCAAACCCGACACCGATGACATGAGAGAGGCCGCATCCATCACCATCATCAACGACCTGACCTCGGCAGGAGCTCTGATTGTAGCTTACGACCCTAAAGCCATGAGGGAGGCCCGCGAACATTATCTCAAATCCAATAAAAATGTCGCCTATGCGGAGGGCAAATACGACGCGATAAAAGACGCGGACGCGATGATACTGATTACAGAATGGAAGGAATTCAGGAGTCCTGACTTTTATGAGATGCAATCGAGGATGAAAAAACACATAATCTTCGATGGGCGCAATCAATACGACGCCAGGCAAATGGATAAATACGGATTCGAATATTATCAGATCGGCGCAGGGAGCGTAAAACGATGAATCGCGCGCTAAAAAGAGTTGTCGTAACCGGCGGCGCCGGATTTCTGGGGTCTCATCTCTGTGAGCGCCTGTTGGAAACGGGCAGCGAGGTCATTTGTGTGGACAACATGTTCACCGGAAGCAAAGAGAACATCAGACATCTGCTCTCCAATCCATATTTTGAACTGATCCGGCATGACATTACTTTGCCTTTATTCGTGGAGGCGGACCAGATATACAATCTCGCGTGTCCGGCAAGCCCGGTGCACTATCAGTACAACCCGATTAAAACGGTGAAGACCAACGTGTTGGGGGCGATCAACATGCTCGGGCTGGCAAAAAGGACAAACGCTCGAATACTCCAGGCCAGCACAAGCGAAGTATACGGCGACCCGAACGTTCATCCCCAGGTGGAGTCATACCGAGGCAACGTAAACCCCATCGGTATACGCTCCTGTTACGACGAGGGGAAACGTCTGGCCGAAACGCTGTTTTTCGACTATCACAGGGCTCACGGACTGGAGATAAAGGTGATGCGAATTTTCAATACGTATGGCCCACGAATGGCCCCCAATGACGGCCGCGTTGTATCGAATTTCATATTACAAGCGCTTAAGGGCGAAGATATCACAATTTACGGGAACGGGGAACAAACCAGAAGTTTTTGTTATGTGGACGACCTGATCGACGGAATGATAAAGCTGATGGAAAGCGACGCCAACTTCACCGGGCCGGTCAATGTCGGCAATCCGGACGAATTCACCATCCTGGAGCTGGCTCGAAAAGTCATTTCCATGACCGAAAGCGGCTCGAAGATGGTTTTCAAGCCCCTGCCCCAGGACGACCCCCTCCAGCGACGCCCCGATATCGGGCTTGCGGAAAAGATGTTGAAATGGAAACCCGAAACTAAACTGGATGAGGGTTTGGGAAAAACTATCGCGTATTTTAAAACCATGCCAGGATATTAGAGCTTTGAAACCATCTTCTCCATCAATTCGCGGGGAGTGATGATAAACTCCTCTTCCGGATAGTGCCGGAGGTTGCCTGTGACCAAAAAAGCATCCGCCACCTTGGCTGCGTCGTAAAAAACCCGGTCGGTTTCGTCGGGCAGGAGGACTGTGCTTGCCTTAAGCGTTTTTAAGCGGCCAAACTCCTCGAGCGTCTTCAAAATCAAGCTGACTCGGCCTTCTTCAAAACCGAACTTATTCCTGAACAGAACCTCTTGGTATTCAGCCATGATCTCGCCGCTGTAATACAATTGTATCTTCCCATCGAAGATCGACGCTAAAACGCGAGCCGGATTTCCGCCAGGGGAAAGAATCGCGGACACCAGGACGTTCGTGTCGATGACAACCCCCAACATTAGGCTTCGCCTCTGAGCGCGTCCCTGTTCTTCCGTTCTGACCTGGTATCGGCGATTTCCGCGTCAATCTCAGCCATTGTCATCTTTGAAACGCCATTTTTTACCGCCGCGATTTGCAATTCCTTCAACGCTCTTTTTGCCTGAATACGCTTCAAATCCGTCAGCGTTTCCTCGAAGCTCGATGAGTCCACATCGATCATAATAGCCGCAGGGCGGCCATTATTGGTAATAACCACACGTCCGTCACGCTTTAGGTGCAGGGTGACTTTTTTAGGCGACGCGCATAGATCACGGATCGGCACAAACTCCATCTCTTTCACCTCGATCAGGCAATTAGAAACATTTATATTGGATATTATATCACCGCATTGCGATTATCAAGCGATTACATGAATAAATTTCAATGCCCCGATTGCGCAATTGCATAACGCAAGCGCGCACATGCGGGCGACGCGGTCGAACACGCCATCGGGCCGGCCTCGGAGGATAAGACCGGCCCACATTCCCCCGACAGGGATACTCGCTCCCGATCAGCTATCCTTTTCGGATTTTCCGGCGAACAGCCTCTCCAGGGAAGCGGTGAAAGCGGACGCGTCCGCCACAGGTTCCCCGTCCGATATCGAAGCGAGCCCCGCGAGCAGCACGACGCAGTCTTTCGTCGTATCCGGGCTCGCGTCCTCGTCCATCAGAGAAATACGCTTCACGATGGGATGCGACGCGTTTATCTCCAGCACCTTCTGCTCCGGCGGCATATCCTGCCCCATCGACTTGAAGAAGTTCCTCATCTGGGGCGATACGGCCTCGCCCTTCTGCACGAACGTCGCGGGCGAACCGACGAGGCGCGACGAATAGCGCACATCCTCGACGCGCGCAAGAGGCTCTATCCCCTTCATGGCCTCCTTGAGGCGGGAGACGAAGCCCTCATCCTTCGGCTCGTCAGGCGCGTCCGCACGTTCGGGCGAGCCCTCTATCTCGACGTCGGCGGCGGATACGGAGACGAACGGATGCGCGTCGAACTCCCTGACCGAGGCGAGCCATATCTCGTCTATCGGGTCGCTCATGAGGAGTACATCGACGCCCCTGTCCGAAAAAGCCTCTAGTTTGGGAGAGGAAGAGAGCGGGTCGCCCTTGCCTCCGGCGAGGTAGTATATGCTCTTTTGCCCGTCCTTCATATTCGCGACATAGTCATCGAGCGAAACGCGGCCCGACCTCGATCCCTGGAAGACGGCGAGTTTCAG
>JAITOL010000143.1 GCA_031289955.1 Synergistaceae bacterium | reverse complement strand
CGGCGAGCCTGAGATTACGCCGCAAACCCCGGGCGAGCGCGAGAGCGACGGATGGCTCTCGACCGCGCCCGGCGGGGATACGCGCCTCGGCAGGCGCGTTGTGCCATACGCGGACGATCAGTTCCAGGGCGGCTTCGGATTCGGGGACGACGTATTGAACACGACGCGCCAGAATCACGCGAAGGGGCACGCGTCCGGCGAGGTAAATCTTGAAGTAGGTAGCGGCATGGTGTCGGGGAATTTCGGCTTCGACGTCGACCTCGGTAGCGGACGCATCTCTGAGGGGACAGTGGACCTCTCGTACAGCGGTTATTATTCTCCTTATCCTGACATAAATGCGACCCTATCGTTGGGCGGAGGGACGGGGCAGGCCGATGCGAAGGGCGATTTCAACATCGGCGGTTTTTCCGGGGCGCTTACAATCGGTAGCGCTTATCTCGATCCTGTATATGCTCCGGGCGGCAATCTATCAGTATGGGGAGATAGTCTTTTCTCTGGCGGGGAATTCGATCTGTATTTCAACTATCATAATCCGACGTCCTTGGGAGACATAGACTACATAACCGGCGACCCTATACATGGAAATCTGACGGTGGGCGGCCAGTGAACGGCCAGGTTCCCAAAGAGGGTCACGATATGAAATTCCGATATTGCGTTATTTTCATCGCGGCGTTGCTCCTGTCCGCGGCGTTTGCCCGCGCGGCAAGCGCCGCCGCCGGCGCGGACGAGGCGTATCGCGCCTATATGGCCAGGCTCCGCGAGAACCCGGACGATATGGAGACGAACCTCGGGCTCGCCCGGGCCGCCGCAGCCTCGAATCGCCCGCACCAGGCGATAATGGCGTATGAACGCCTCCTGGCGAAGTTCCCGGACGACTCGGCGCTTTGGCGCGAACTCGCCGCCGTCTACTCCTCCATAGGCGACGAGGAGATGGCGCGTATGTGTCTCGCGCACGATGTTTCCTTTGCGGATACAATCACGGGCGCGGGAAGGATTAACGCGCCGGCGGGCCGTTTCCGCAGGACGGCGAGGCTGCGCCTCGGCGCGTACTACGACGACAACGCAAACCAGGGGCCCGCTTCATCCAACGTGACGCTGGGGAACTGGACGCTCCGCCTGCTCGACTCAGATCCGATCAAAACAGGCGGCGCGTACCTCGGCGGGCAGATAGACATGAGCTACCGGCTGTCGGAGACGGGAGCGTGGTGGGCGACGGGCGGCGGTTCTTTCAACCTCCGTCATTCGTTCGCGTCGGAGATGGCCGATATAGACCGCGCGTTCTCTCAGTCATACAGGGCTTCGGTAGGGCTTCGGCGGATGACCGCGACGGACATGTTCGACGTGCGGCTCACCGGAGAAGTATTCGACTACGATTTCTACGAGACCATCTACTCTTACGGGCTGGAATCGACGCTGCTTCACGCCGTGAATCCGAGGTTTCACCTGTTTGCCGCTGCTGGCGTCTCCGACCGGCGATACATAAGGAGCATGGATCAGACCGGGACATACGGCTACATTGGCCCCTACGCGAGGTTTATATTCGGCGGCTCGGGGCACGAGTTCACCGCCGGGGGCAGGTGGATATCCGGAGAGGCGCGCGAATCGCGGCACTCATACGATGGCTGGGAGGCGTCGGCGTCGTTCAACTTCAAGGTCGGGAGAGGGTTCGAAATATCGCCCGGAGTGACGTACACGGAGGAGAGGTTCGACGCTCCGGCGACGGCGCTCGAGTTCGAAAACAGGGTCGACCGCCGCGCCGCGTACAGCCTCGGCGTCGTGTACCACATCGACGAGAGAAAGAGCGCGGAGTTCATGTACCAGCACGCGGACAACCTCTCCAACTCAGATATTCACGACTACGACCGCAACCTCCTGAGCCTTGGCATCGCTTGGACTTTCTGAGGACTCCTCGGAACATTCGGAACATGTCGCTTCAAAGGGCGATTGTCGGCGTCGTTGCGACGCTGGCCTCGCTCGTTTTATATGTCATTTCCCCCATGCCGCTCGCCAGAGTCGAGCTGTCCGTTTATGACTCGCTCCTGCCGCTGCGCTCGGCGAAAAACCCGTCGTCGGTACCAGTCATAGTCGACATAGACGAAAAAACCCTCAAATCCGTGAGGCAGTGGCCGTGGCCGCGTTATCTGGTCGCGGATCTCATTGCCGCGCTGGACGATTACAATGTGGCCGCGTCCGGTTTCGACATTCTGTTCTCGGAACGCGACAACTCGTCTCCAAGCGAAATATCCGAATACCTGAAGCGCGACAGAAACCTGGACGTCACGTTCGAGGGGCTGTCGCCGGATATGTACGACTACGACGGGCTGCTCGCCGAAAAGCTGAAGGGCTCCTACGTAGTCCTGGCGGCATTCGCGAGCGACGAGGGCAATCCCTCCCCGGACGCGATCCCCGATTCGGTGAACCTCATCGAGCGGGCGTCGCCCGGCGCCGTCCCCTACGCTCCAAAGCTTTACAGCGCCAGGGGGGGAGTGCTGCCGATGACCGAGTTTCGTTCGGCCAAGTTGGGAGTGATAAACATCGAACCCGACGCGGACGGCATTATCAGACGGATACCGCTGATCGTATCGATGGGCGGCAAAATTTACCCGACGCTGTCGCTGCGGACGCTGATGGAAGCCCTT
>JAITOL010000126.1 GCA_031289955.1 Synergistaceae bacterium | reverse complement strand
CAAAGCCGCCATGTCTTGAGAATTTATACCTCTATAATTTTATACTGCTCTTCATAGCCAAAATCACCGGTGGTTGCAATGCTCCACGGGGATTTTTTCTCTCTCCTGCTGTTAAACTCGGGGCGTAAGACAATATATTGCCGGCGTTTGCGCGGGATTGGGATATGGTACAATTATCGACAGGGGAAAACATCCTCAGAAGATATTACAGAGGTGATTAGAAATGGGAAAGATCGCATTGGCTGCCGTCACACTCGATAGCTCGGATTTTCGGAAGCTCGCGGATTTTTACGTGAAGCTGCTGGAAGGGAAAATAGCGCATGAATTTGGCGATCATGGGGTGGCGGTTGGCGTCCCAGGGACAGAAATTCAATTGAACTTCCAAAATGCCGATGGCTACGAGCCTCCGGTCTGGCCGGAGGAACCTGGCAAGCAAGGGCAGATGGAACATTTGGATTTTATCGTTGATAATTTGGAGGAAGCGGTGAATCGCGCCGTCGGGCTTGGGGCAAAAAAAGCGCCGCAACAGTTCATTCCTGAAATTATTGTGATGCTTGACCCGGCCGGCCACCCGTTCTGTTTGATTTCAAAATAGCGGCAGGAGAGAACGCCGGATGATTTTCAGCTTCAACCTTGACCTGAGAGCTGCCACCAGCACGCGGGCAGCTCTTTGCTGGCATAAAGGGGTAAAAAAGGATTTTTTGAATTTTCAAGAAATATCCCAAAATCCTTAAATTACTCTCCATCATTTATAAAAATCCCAGCAAAAGCTCCTATCATAACTGCAACTGGAAAAATTGTTCCATAACCTGATGAATAATGAACATCAGTCTCAAAATAAGACGAGGTTAAATACATCGGCAGCCTATAAATAAGTGTAATACCACAAAAACAAGCTATATACGCCAGAGACGACTTTACCCTATGTTCGTAAAATATATTATCTTTTCGGAAAAGGTTGTAATAGTTGAGAAATATCCCAGAAACAAGGCCAACCAGAAGAGTTTGCACTACCCGGTTATTATAATTCGACTCACTAAAGTCGATGCCAGATAAGAGTATAAATATAATCACAAATATAAAAACTGCAATCCAATAGTATATCTTGAATTTAGATATATTATTTTCCCTCTTCTTGAGGGTTTTTTCATATTGCCCTGCTTGCTCTGTTATTTCATTTTTGATAAATCTGCCGATATTATCCTGTCTCCTCGCCACTTCCTTACTCCTGAGCGCCTTTAATTCCTTCGCCAATGATTTCTGTTCCTCAAGTATCTCATCGCGCCGGGTCTGAATCTGTTCCGGCGTTGTGTATTTCATGGTGTTTTTCTCCTGCGAGCTCTCTTTAGCTTTTGCCCCCTCAATATCGGTTCGGGATGGCGAATCGTTCATAACAGATATTCCTTCATTTTAGCTATGACCTCGCCGGCGTCGATAGGTTTGCCCAGGTGGTCGTTCATGCCGGCCTTACGGCAGCGCTCGACGTCCTCCCGAAATACGTTCGCCGTCATCGCTATTATCGGTATCGTCCTGGCATGTTCGGAATTGAGCGCCCTGATTTGTCGCGTCGCCTCGTAGCCGTCGATATGAGGCATGTGGATGTCCATCAGGATGAGGTCATAGCCGTCCGGGTTCGCCGTGAACTTTTCCAGCGCCTCCCGCCCGTCTTCCGCGTGATCGAGAGATATGCCCGTGTGCTCTATGAGGCTCGATAAAATCTCGCAGTTGATCATCACATCCTCCGCCAGCAGCACGCATTTCCCCTCGAATATCCCGTCCTCCGAAGCGCCGGCGTCGTCCCGCCTCTCATCCCGGCCCGACGCCGAGCCGCTCACGCGCTCGTTTATGATGTTGAACAGGTTCGACGGGAAAATGGGCTTCTGCAGGAACATGTCGACGCCGGCGTCTCTGGCTCTATCCTCCGCCTCGGTCAGGTCGGCCGCCGAAATCATCATGACTACCGGCGTCGACGCCGATATATGTTTGACCCGTTTCGTCAGTTCGACGCCGTCCATATCGGGCATATTCAGATCCACAAATATTATGTCGAACGGGTTGCCCCTGTTTTGCTCCGCCGCGTCGAGCGCTTCCTTGCCCGAGGCCGCTGTCTCGCATTTGACCCCGCAGGGAGAAAGTATCGCGCGGAATATCTCCGGCGTCTCAGGCGCGTCGGCAGCGACTAGCGCGCGGAGGAGACCCCAGCTGACGAGGGAGGGCGGGACGGGACGCCCCGGCTTGTCCGTCGATTTGACCTTTATATCGAATATGAAGTCGGCGCCGTGCCCCAGCTCGGACTCTATCCATATCCGGCCTTCCATCAGCTCGACTATGCGCTTCGATATGGCGAGCCCCAGCCCTGTGCCGCCGAATTGGCGGGAGATGCTGCCATCCGCCTGTTCGAACGACGTGAAGAGTTTTTTGCTCTGTTCCTCGGATATGCCGATGCCGGTGTCCTTCACCGAAATCCTTATCGTACAGACCCCGTCGCCGCACGAAATTTTACGCGCCGACAACGTGATAGCGCCGCGATCAGGCGTAAACTTCACCGCGTTCGACAGCAGGTTCGTTATGACCTGCGCGAGACGCTGTTCGTCGGAGATCATATTACCGGGGATGTCGCCGTCTATATTGACGAAGAGGTTCTGGCGTTTTTCGTCGACCCGGAAGTTGATAACGTTCGTCACGCGGTTCAGCATCTTTTCGAAGTTAAACTCGCTCACCGACAGCTCGAACTTGTTCGCCTCTATCTTCGACATGTCGAGTATGTCGTTGATGACCCCGAGAAGATGCACCGACGCCTCGTTTATCTTGTCGAGGCAATACTCCTTGCGCTGCGGGTCGTCCGACGCGCGCGCTATGGTCGTCATGCCGATTATCGCGTTCATCGGAGTGCGCATCTCGTGGCTCATGCGGGACAGAAAATCCGACTTGGCCTTCGTCGACTGCTCGGCCAGAAAACGGGCGCGCTCGGCCTCCTGCCTTGCCCTGCTTATCTCGGTCGTGTCGTAGAAGGACACGGTGAAACCGCGCGTCGTGCCGCAATCCTCCGTCATGGGAGTGATCTGCATCAAATAATGACGGAGGTCGCCGTTTCCGCCGAAATCTATATCCTGCTCGACCTCGACAGACCGGCGCTTTGAAACGGCTATCCGGCTCAATCTGACGGCCCGTCCCATAAACTCCCCGGAAACCACCGGGGACATTATTTCTATGAACGTCTTGCCCTTCAGCAATCCGGAAACCCGGATACCTCGCGTCTTCATGAACGATTCGCTCACCAATATGAGGCGATCGTCGGCGCTGAAGAGCAGAATCAGATCGGGGCAGTTGTCGAGCAGCAAATTCATATACAGGTCGAGCCTGTTTTTTTCCGAGGATATGATCCTGCTCAAATTTTCCCTGGCTTCGGCCGAAACCCTGTTTCGTTCGTTTATGCTCCGCTCGTATTTCAGCTCGCGCGCAAGTTTTTTGCCATTCATGGCGAGCCGGAGGTTCTCTTCGAGCAGTGACGCGATATCCATGGCTGGCTGTTCGTCAGGCAATCTATTTCATCTCCCGGGTAATTATTCTCCGCTGTAAAGCAGGCACATGATGAACGTGTCGTTGTGATTTCGGTTCTTCATACGCGTTCCGGAGTCCGACGCGACGGGACAGAGCTCACCTCCTGAATACGTCAGCTGGTACGGTATTCCGTTCTCTTCCATCAGCTTTTGCACTCTCTCCAGCTCGCTCATCGGCGAATATCCAAGCGCGAAATAACGTCCGACGCACGAGAACATCAGGACGCAATCCGGTTCCGGCGGCATGATGGCGTCGGTTATCAGATCGGTCGTGGTGGACAGCACTTCGTCGCTGTCTATGTGCCCGACCGACAGGGTGGCCCCGTTTGGAATATCGCCTCCGCAGACGGCGTATCCCTCCTCCGTGATGGCGAACACGACGCGCACGACGGGCATTGTGCCGTCGTTGTAGTCGACGACGAACGGAAACGCGTTGACTCCCGTTATCGAGCCCTCTTCGTTGCGTTTCAAGCCGAGGCTTTCGAGATATTCAGCGACCGGGCGCTCATTGACCGTCCGCACCTGATTTCCCCTGGAGGAGGTCACGACTCCCTTCTCCATAAATATTTTCTCCGGCGATATTGACGCCATCGCAAACCTGGGGCTGAGATTGCCCGCCATGAGCACGAGCGCGAGACGGTCCCGGTACGACTCGCCGCCCCTGATGATCTGCGCGTCGCGATAGTCGCTGTTGTTGTCCACAGTGAGCATGCCGAAGTTCGGCAATCCTCCGGATATGTTCGAGAGCGAATCGGCATAAAAATCCCCGCTCACCGGAATGAGCAGCGGCGCGAATGTAACCATCATCGCGGGACGCTCCCTCAGTTTCGACGAGGCTTCGTCCCACGCTTTGCGCAGAGGGGCTTCGTCGGCGCGGGACATTGGCTCGGACAATCCGACGGAGAACTCCACGTCGTCGCTCGTCAGCACTAGCAGGGTGAGAAGCATATTGCCCGACGAATCGCGGACCGCGTTGCAGATCGTCGTCGTCCCCACCACGTCGAACGGCATGGCGCGGCACAGTTCCTTCACCGCGTCGGAGTCCACAAATTCGCTGTAACAGGTCAACATTCCGACCGTATTTTCAAGCAGCCAGTCAAATCCGCCGAGCTGTTCCTTTATACCGGCCACAGCCGACACGACGTCGTCTATTTCACTTGTAAACGCGCTTTTCGCCCTTATCACGCTAATCCCTCCAAAAATATACCGTCACTGCCAGAGGGGCGTCGGATAAACACCCTTGCCGTGCAATTCCCCTATCGCCGCTATAACCCCGGGCCGATCCTCCCGGTATGTTACGCCGTGCCAGGCGTCGGGGCTTTCCAGAACCCTGACGTCGGCCCTTCCGTCGCCCATCTGTTTTCCGACCTCGTTCGGCAGAAGATACTCGCATTTCAAAGGATTTTTGGGAAGATTTTCGTCGAGGAAGATGGGAAAATCGTCCTCGGCCGCCCTGAAGAATCCCTTTGAAAAACCCCAGAAATTCATGGAGACGAGCGTTCCCGCCGGAATTTCGCGCCACGTCTTTCCATCGTCGTCAGAGCATCTCGCCCCGTCGCCGTATTTTTCGATGCGCGAACGCTCGGCGATGCTCGCCAGATAACCGCCCCTCGCCTCGCAGACGCCGCGAGTGACGAAACCGTTCTCCGACGTCGTGTTCTCTATCCTGTACCCCACCATGGCGAAGTGCCGCTTGTCGTCCTCGCTCCTGGGGACAACGAGCCAGTCGTACAGCGTCTTATACGCGGACTCTCCGTAAAAATCGTCGGCGTTTATCGCGGCGAACGGCCCGTCCACGACGGACTTTGCCGCGAGCAGGGCCTGCGTTGTGCCCCACGGTTTCACCCTTCCCTCCGGCAGCGCGTATCCGGGAGGGAGATCGGACAGCTCCTGATAGGCGTAGTCGGTTTCGGCATACTTCGATATTCTGTTTCCGATGACCTCCATGAAGACGTCCTCGATGGCGCGGGTTATGACGACAACGACCTTTTTGAAACCGGCCTTTACGGCGTCATATATCGAATAGTCGATTATGAGCTCCCCATTGGCCCCCACAGGGTCGATCTGCTTCATTCCGCCGTATCTGCTTCCTATGCCGGCCGCCAGTATCACGAGCGAGGGTTTTTCCATGACGAATATCTCCCCTTCTTCCTATCTTCCGTAACCGTTTGGGTTCGCGCTCTGCCAGCGCCACGAATCGGCGCACATGTCGTCTATGTCGAGCTCGGATTTCCATCCCAGCTCCCGCTCCGCCTTCGACGGATCGGCGTATACCGCCGCTATATCTCCCGGGCGGCGAAGAGTGAACTCGCGGTCGACGCGTTTGCCGCAGGCCCGCTCGAAGGCCGCGATTACCTCGAGCACGCTGCATCCTCTCCCGGTTCCGAGGTTGCAGACGAACTCCCCGCAACTTTCCCCAAGTTTCACAAGCGCGCTCACATGTCCGCGCGCCAGGTCGACGACGTGGATGTAATCGCGGACTCCGGTGCCGTCGGGCGTCGGATAGTCGTTGCCGAAGATCAGAACGCGCTCCAGATTGCCGACCGCTACCTGCGCGATGTACGGCACGAGATTGTTCGGCACGCCGTTCGGATCCTCCCCGATAAGGCCGGAGCGGTGCGCGCCTATCGGGTTGAAATACCGCAGCACAGCGGCGTTGAAATCGGGGTCGGTTGCGCATATGTCGCGAAGGATGCGCTCTATGAACACCTTAGTCGCTCCGTAGGGGTTCGTCGCCGAAGTCGGAAAATCCTCCCTCACCGGCACGCTCGCCGGATCTCCATATACGGTCGCCGACGACGAGAATACGAAATTTTTCACTCCGCGCGCCCTCATGACCCGCAGCAAACAGAGCGTGCTTTCGAGATTGTTTGAATAATATTCAAGCGGCATCGAGACGCTTTCTCCCACCGCCTTCAAACCGGCGAAGTGTATCACCGCTTCCATGTCCGGGTTTTCGTCGAAAAGAGACGCGAGACGCCGTTCGTCCCGGACGTCGAGGTTATAGAACTTCACCTTTACGCCGGTTATCCTCTCAACCCTGCGAATGGCTTCCTCGCTGGAATTCACGAGATTGTCGGCCACGACGACGCCGTAACCGGCCTCGATAAGTTCAACACA
>JAITOL010000106.1 GCA_031289955.1 Synergistaceae bacterium | reverse complement strand
CACAGGCTCCATCGGACCGCTCGTTTCACTCGCTCGTTCAGCCAGTTTGCCGATTGAAACGAGCGGTATCTTTTCAGACGCCAGAAAATCTCGGCACGCCTCGATCAAATCATGTCGCTTCGGATTTATAGTCACGCCATGCTCCGTCACGATAGCGTCCACTACCTCCCCAGGCGTCGTCACCGTATGTACTCGTTCGACTACGCAGGGAATTCGGCCACGGAGCAGGGGCTGCGCTATTATGGTGAGTTTCGCACCGGCCGCCGTGTCCTGATGTCCGCCTATTCCGTGCAGAAGAGTCCCGTCGACCACAGTGTTGACGTTGGCGTTGAAGTCCATGTCGACCTCGGTCGCTCCTAAAATGACCACGTCGAGCATATTTACTGCCGCTCCGCAGTTCCAAGGATTTGCGTACCAGTCGGCGGAAATTTCTATATGATCAGGATTAGTGGCGATCGATCTAACCGCTTCGAGGTCGAACGACTGCACGTCCATAAGTTTGTGAACGAGTCCCTCATTCATGAGCTCGACAAAATAGCCCGTGATGCCGCCCAAACCGAAAGAGGCCCTTATATCGCGGCGCTTCATGGCTTCCTTCATGAACGCGGTAACCGCGAGAGATATGCCTCCGGCGCCAGTCTGGAAACTGAACCCGTCCATGAAATACGGAGACGCTTCTATCAAACGAGCCGCGTATTTCGCTATGAGGAGCTTGAGAGGGTCTCTAGTGATCTTTGTTGTGCCCGAGACTATCCCGGCCGGATCTCCGATACTGTCGATGACCGCTACTAGATCCACGTAGACGCCTGGTATCGAGATCGGAGATATCGGGTAACTCAGTAGATTGTCCGTTATCGCCACAACTACGTCGGCGTACTGCGCGTCCGTGAAGGCGTATCCAATGGAGCCGCACGCAGCGCGCCCCGCCTTTCCAGATATGTTTCCGGCCATGTCAGCTGTCGGAGCTGCTATGAAAGCAACGTCGATGTGAACGTCTCCAGAGATGACGGCTCTGGGTCTTCCGCCGTGACTCCTGAGCACGACAGGTGCATTGAGCCCTCCACCGGAGACGAGTTCTCCAATGGCACCATTCACAGATCCCATTATCCTGGTTACTATACCGCTCTTTATATAAGGTATAATCTCTTTGTGAACCTCGAAAAGAGCGGTCGGAAATATTGTCAGGTCACCTATCCCGAGCTCGGCACAAGCTTTTATCACCTGATTGACGACGTAGTCCCCGTTGCGTAAATGATGATGAAACGATATGGTCATACCGCTTTTCAGACCGCTCGCTATTATCGCTTCTCTGACGCCGTCGATAACTTTGCCCGTGTTGTTGGGGATCGCCGCTCGCAGCCTTGCTCCAGCGTGATATCCGGTCGGTTTGCGCGCAAACGCTCCGGCGAACAACTTATCGGAAGTGTCGCCATAATCGTCGATTCGAGAAGGTATTTCTCTTTTCACGGCGTTGAGATTCATACCCTCACCCCTTCGTCAAGAGTCCCAAACGCCCCCGGCCCTCATCAGTGTAAACTCGGCGCGTCGTATCACCGGAGCATCGATCATGCGACCGTCCATAGAGATGGCCACGATACCTCTCGACGCGGCTTCGCTCGCGGCGGCGACTATTCTGCGAGCCGTCTCTATCTCTCGTTCTGTCGGAGCGTAAATTTCATGGATTATCTCTATCTGACTGGGGTGAATGACGCTCTTTCCGTCAAAACCAAGCTGTTTTATGAAGGATACCTCCCGCCTCAGTCCATCACCGTCAGTGACGTAAGGATAGACCGTGTCGAGCGCGTCGACTCCAGCGGCTCTGGCTGCTATTATCAACATGCGCCTTGTCCATTCGAGTTCCGTTCCATCTTTGCTGCGGGAGGTGCGGAAATCCGCCGCAAGATCCTCGCCCCCCGGTATGATGGCTGTCACCCTCGGCGACGCTTTCGCGATGTCATAGGCGTTCCAGATGCCCAAAGCCGTTTCGAGCAGGCAAAAAATTTTCGTGCTTCCGCTCAATATGCCTGACTCCGATTCCACGCGTGAAATCTCCTCATCCAGGTCGCGCACGGTCTGTGGAACATCGACCTTTGGAACACGCACCGACGCGCCGCGCGGGACTACCTCGGCCACATCCTTCCGCCAGTGTTCGGTGTCCAACCCGTTAATGCGTACCGTGACCTCGCATTCGCCGAACGAACCGCTATTCAGCGCCTCGCGCACCAAAATACGGGCGGCGTCTTTCTCTGTCATCGGAACGGAATCTTCGAGGTCTATCACAAGCCCGTCTGGCTTGTAGAGATAGCCGCGCAGCAACATGCTTGGATTGTTGCCAGGAAGATAGAGCATTGTTCGCCTCATCTGGCTCTATGCCCGATAAAACGCAGATAAGCCGCCTCGACCCGCGCACCAATGACAAGATCGGACGCGCCGTTGTTCTGAACTGATATCTTGACGCTGAGCGGCTTCTTCTCCAATCCATCGAGTACGTCGTTGACGCGCGATTCTATGGCCTTCGCGAACCTCAACGCGCCGCTTCCGGTCACTTCGATCAGCCTGCCTCCGTCGTGTTTCGTTATCGTAACTATGCAGTCCATAGATTCGATTGTCCCGGCCTGCGCAATTTTACTCTCTCCCACACCGCCCACTCCTATAACTTTGTTTCGCTTTACGGCTTATCTCTTACTGGCGAACAGCAGCTCCGGCGTGCCACGCATTTTGCTGCAGTAGCCCAGAAGGCTTCCGGCTCCGAGAATATCAAGTGCTAACGTGCTGAGCGACACCGTTTCCAGCGATGCGCCGCTTGAAATGTTTTTCACAAGCCCATTCCGCAGATCGCACTCAACAGCGTCGTCTGTCGAGCAAAGTGACGAAATGCCCGGGCAAAGTGTCACTGGTAACCCCAGATTGATCGCGTTACGAAAGAAGATCCGCGAAAAACTCTCGGCAATGATCAGACCAATACCTGCGCCTTTGAGGGCGAGTACCGGGTGGTCATTGCTCTTGCCGCCGCAACCGAAATTGCTTCCAGCGACGACAATTTTGTATCCCATTGCGCGAAAGGCACCTATTTTGTCTGCCGCGCCTTGCGCCAGCTTTTCAAATGCCCAGTTGCCGAGTTCCGTCTCGTCCGTTCCGGCGGCCGTCCACCGGGCCTGCGAAATAATCTGATACGCCGTGATACCATTGCCGACCCAAAAGCACTTCCCCCCGATCAAAGAGTTCATGCGTTGCCTCCTTCCAAAAATCGTTCCGGACATTCGATGCAACCTGCGACAGCCGCAGCAGCGACCGTGTATGCGGAAGCGAGGTAAACCTCTGAATCCTGAC